>SXOM01000373.1 GCA_005776735.1 Pseudomonadota bacterium | reverse complement strand
GCGACGCGCCGGGCGCGCACCGGCGTGCGCGCGCTTCGGGACGGTCGCGGCGCGCCCGCCTCAGCCCGCGGGGCGGCCCCGACGCGCGGACCACGCGGCCAGCACGAAGAGGCCGAACTCGGCGAAGGTCTTGCTCTCGCGGGTGAGGAACTGCAGGCTTGCCGGCAAGGCTTTCTGGGCCTCCCTCAGCCACGGGAGCGGCCACGCGAGGAAGAACCACGTGCACACCAACGCCCCCCCGAGCACGACTGCCCGCGCCCGGTCCCCCGACCGCCACGCCACGGCCACGTGCGCGCCCACCGATCCTGCGATCGTGCCCATGGCGACGAGCAGGAAGACGAGGTGGTGCTCGTAGGTGTAGACCGGCGTGACCACCATCAGCACGGTCAGCGCCGCCAACGCGGCCGGGCCGTCCTTCGCGCCCCGCGCGATCCACGCCCAGGCCGCGAGGAGGCCGACCAGGACCACGGTCATCGTGCGCTGGGCAGGCTCGCTCAACAGGTCGCCGGGCCCGGGAAAGAGGCGGTCGGCCAGGTCGCCGATCGAGTGGTTGGCTTCGAGGGAGATCGGAACCTTCAACCCGTGGTAGTCGCCCCGTGAGAAGCCGGGGAGCACCTCGGTGTAGAAGCGGAGCTGGGCCGGCAGCCCGACCAGCGGCAACGAGAGCAGCGTCGCCCCGAGCGCGGTGGCCACCGCCGCCACCACCGGTCGCCATTCGCGCCGAAGCAGCCACCACCCGAGGAACAACGCCGGCGACATCTTGAGCATCGCCGCGACGCCGACCAGGACGCCCCCGACCCACGGCCGTCGGCCCGCGAGCGCCAGGCCCGCGAGCGCCGGCGCCAGCGCCAACAGGTTCGCCTGCCCCATCCAGGCGTTGTCGGGGATGGGCGACCACGTCCAGCACAGGAGCGCCGCCGCCCACATCGGCACGCCGAACGCCCACACCCCGAGGCCGAGGCACACCAGGAGCAGGGCTTCGTTGAGGAAGAACCACGCTTCGTAGCTGGTCTGGAGGGAGACCGGCCCGACCCACGCCACCGTGAGCAGGAAGGGGGGCGGGTAGAAGTACGGGTGCACCGACTTGCGGACCTTCTCCGCCCGCGCAGCCGCGTTCACCGCGGTGTTGTCATACGGATCGCCACCGTCGAGCGCCACCTCGGCCGCGTAGTAGTAGCTGGCGAAGTCGCGGCCCGCGCCCGAGCCGTGGACCTTTTTCCAGGCCGGCGCGGCCTGGAAGAACGTGTGCCCGATGAGCGCGAGCACCAACCACAGGACGGGGAGCCGCGACACCGGCCTACACGCCCCGGCCGCCGGTACGGTTGCGCCACACCAGGCCCGCGCAGAAGCAGGCGCTCAGGGCCGCGCTGCCGAACAGGAGCACGAACACCGGCCCGAGCTCGCCGCCGCTGGCATCGTAGGTGCGCCCGATCCACAGCTCCTGCACGATCGGTCCGAGGCTGCCGAAGCCGGAGATGAGCCCCGACGCGCGGGTGGCCGCCCGGCGGCTGCCGATGTCCATCGCGCCGGCGCCGGTCAGGAGTGCGTCCGGACCGTAGAGCGTGAACCCGACCGCGCCGAGCAGGATGGCGAAGACCCCGACGCCGACGTGCCCGACGACCATCAGCGCCGCGCACGCGGCGGTCATCAACAACATCATCAGCAGCGACACCTCGGCGCGCCGGCTCTTGAAGTAGCGGTCGCTGAGCCACCCGGTGACCCACACACCGGGAATCCCCATCAGGTCGAACGCGGTGCTGTAGACCCCCGCCTGGGTGTCGCTCAGGCCGTAGTTGCGGTTGAGGAAGAACGGCACCCACGACCACACCGCGTACCGGATGAGCTTGGCGAAGAAGTAGAAGCCACCGACGAGGAGGAGGTTGGTCCACGCGGTGCGCGACAAGCCGAGGAAGCCTTCGCTCCGGGGCAGCTCGGCCACCTCGCCCTCGGGGCCCACCGGATCGTCGACGGGCGCCAGGCCGACGTCTTCGGGCTTGTTGCGCTGGAAGAGGAAGAACACCCCCCACACGACGGTCAGCACCGCGGCGCCGAAGAAGAACGTCTCCCGCCACGCCGGCGCCTCCTTCGGCCCCCACCCGAGCACCCAGGCCAGGACCCACGCCGAGCTGAGCGCGCCGACTGTGAAGTTTGTGGCCCACATCCCCATGATGCGCCCGCGCTCGTGCTTGTGGAACCACGCCGCCATCGTGCCCACGTTCCCCGACCAGCCCGTGGCCTGCGCGAGGCCGTTGACCGCGGCGAGGCCGAGGAGGACGGCGGGGTCGAGCGTGATGCCCATCAGCAGGGTGACGCCGACCGACAGGGCCATGCCGAGCAGCACGTTGACCCGCGGCCCGAGCCAGGTGCCCATCGCCGAGGCGAGGAACTGCCCGATGGCGTACGCGATCAGGTAGGCGGCGCCGATGTCGCCGAGGGTGCTCGCGTCGAACCCCGCCTCGCGGCCGATCGCCGACTTCGCCACGCTCCACGGCTTGCGGCAGAAGTAGAAGCCGACGTAGCTGAGCCACGTGGCCAGGAAGACCTTGGTCCGCCACGAGGTGTGCGCCGGGGAGAGGATGACCGACATCCCCGCAGGGTAGCGCGCGCGGGGCGGCCAGTCCCGCTATCGCTTCGGCAACAGCAGCACGAACGAGCCCGGCCCACGCTCGTAGAGCACCACGTGGTCGGGGCCGGTCACCGCCAGGAGCGGCGCCCAAGCCGGCTCCACGAGCGCGCCCTGCACCAGCTCTGGGGGGTAGAGGTCGAGCTCGACGTAGGCGGCGCCGGCCTTCTTGCGGGCCGCCGCGCCGTAGCTGTAGGCGCCGAGCTCGGCGCCCGGCGTGACGTCGTTGTGCACCGCCCCGCCGTAGAGCACCATCGTCGCGTCGGGAACGTCGGTCGCTGCCAGCGCGAACTCCTGCAGCTTCTGCGTCAACAGGCGCAGGAGCGTGCCGTACTGCACCTCCTGGTCGGCCGCGAGCAGGCCCTCGTACTCCGCGCAGGTGAACGCGAGGTCGTGCGGACGCACGTCGGCGGCGACCGCGGCCTCCACCAGGAGCACGAGGTCGCTCTTGGTCTCGGCGGGCCGCTCGGTGTCGGACTCGACCGTCGCGGCGACGACCTCCTCGACCTGGCCGCACCGTTCGCCCACCCGCCACGTCTCGAGCACGAGGTCGGTGGTGTGGGGCGCGAGGACGGGGAAGAGCTCGGTGCGGAACCACGCCAACGCCGAGACCGCGGCCGGGCCGCCCTCCTTGGCGTGCAGCTCGCCGACCCCGAGCACCTTCGGGTTGGCCGCCAGGACGTCCGCCAGGGCCTCGCGGCCGGTGGCGTAGATCCGGTGGGACGGCAGCCCGTCGGGGCGCACGACCCCCTCCGGCGCCGGTGTCGCGGGTGGGGGCGCGGCGACGGGCGCCACCGGGGCGGCAGCGACATGGGGAGCGCAGGCGATCGACCCGAGGAGCAGGAGCACCGTTGCACCGACACCCACGTCCCGACCGCGGTTCCCGTCGCCCGGGCGCGCGGTGCCCGGCGGCCCGTGCCGCCCTCGGGACGGTCGCGGGGCACCGCCCGAATCCCCTGGCCCGCCGCTTGCTACGTACGTTGGCATGACCATCCTCCTCCTCTCCCTCTTCGGCTGCATCGACGAGCAGGCCTGCACCACCATCGCGGTCTACTCCACCACCATCGCCCTCGTCGACGAAGCGGGCGCCCCGATCGCGGGCGCCACGCTCCAGTACACGGTCGACGGCGAGGAGCCGCCCCTGCCGTGCGAGGAGCTCGACACGGCCAGCTACGCGTGCGGGGTCGAAACCGAAGGTCACTTCGTGATCACCGCGAGCGCCGAAGGCTACGAGGACGCCAGCGCCGAGGTCGACGTGGCCGGCGACGAGTGCCACCCCATCCCGGAGGCGCTGACGCTCACGATGACCGAGGTCGCGTGCACCGCCGAGGCCGAGCCGGCCGTGATCGTCACGCTCTCCGGCTCCGGCGGCGAGACCCTCTCCAACCCCCAGGTGGCCTACACCCAGGGCGACACGGCCGCCTCGATCGCCTGCGAGAGCAGCGACGGCGTGACGTGGGCGTGCGCCGAGGAGCTCAGCGGCGACTTCGTGATCACCGCCGCCGCCGACGGCCACGACACCGAGCACGTCGAGGTCGTCGTGGAGGCGGGCGAATGCGGGCCGATCACCGAGGAGATCGAGATCGCGTTGGATTGGCTGCCGGACTGACCACGATCGCGACGGTTCGTCGCTCGATGCCCCCCGCGCCCGCCGCCCG
>SXOM01000372.1 GCA_005776735.1 Pseudomonadota bacterium | reverse complement strand
GCGACGGTGCCCGCAGCGCGCGGTGCCGACTCCGCGGGGGGCCACGCCACGCGCCGGAGCGAAGCGACGGCGCGTGGCAGGGGGCGGGAGGCGCCCCCGCGCCGCTCAGCGGACGACGCCGCCGACGGTGACCCGGTTCCGCCCGTTCGCCTTGCTCTCGTACAGCGCCTTGTCGGCGACCTCGAACAGGACGGTCGAGAGCTTGTCGAGGTCTACCCGCGCGCCCGATCCCACGAAGGTCGAAACGCCGAACGAGGCGGTGACCCGGAGCGGCCCCTTGGCCGTGCTGACCGAGCCGCGCGCGATGGCCTCGCGGAAGCGCTCCGCGGCGGCGAGCGCCTGGTGCGCGTCGGTGTCGGGGAGCACCACGGCGAGCTCTTCGCCGCCGAGGCGCGCCTTGATGTCGGAGTCGTGCGAGCTGGCCAGCAGCGCCGCCGAACACGACCGCAACACCGCGTCGCCGACCGCGTGGCCGTAGTTGTCGTTGACCGACTTGAACTTGTCGAGGTCGACCATCACCAACGAGATGGGACGCCCCTCCTGGGCCGAGTGGGTCAACAACTCCCGGAACAAGCTGTCGAAGTGGCGCCGGTTGCACAACCCCGTGAGCGGATCGAAGAACGCGAGCCGCGCGAGCTCGGCGTTGGCGACGCCGAGCTGCTCCATGAGCTGCTCCTTCTCCTTGAGGAGGGCCTCGAGGCGCTGCGTCAGCTCTTCGTAGCTCACGTTCATCGACACGAGCGTGCGGTTGGCCTCGGACAGGATCTGCGCGAAGTTCGGCTGGCGCGCCACGCGCATCCCGAGCCCCACCGCGGCCGCCTCGACCTCGCCGGGAAGCGCCTCGAGCAGCTTGTCCGCTGCTTCTTCTTCGATCTTGTAGTCCCGCTTCAGGCTCGCCCGCACCGCGACCAACGAGGCGCTGGTGTGGCCGGCCAACAGCGCGCCGATCTGATCGGCGTTGCCGGCCACCCGGGCGAGATCCCGCGCGGCGGGCGGCGCCGACCCGGGGTCGTGGTGAAAAGCCAACGACGCCACGAAGTTCGCGGGCAGCCCCCATCGCTCGCCGAGCATCTTGGCGATGCCGTCGTGGGTGATGCCGTACCGCGCGAGCTCCTCGTCGCGACGCGTCTCCGGCAACAACCCGCGCCACGTCCCCCACTGGGAGGCGTCCTTCCGATTGGCGCGCAGGAGCGCCAACATGCCGAAGTCCTGGAGCAGGCCGAGCGTGAACGCCTCTTCCGGAGAGATGCCGCCCACCGCTCGCGCGATGGCGCGGCTCGCGACGGCGCGGCGCAGGCAGTCTTCCCAGAACAGCTCGAGGTCCTGCGCACGCAGGCCCGAGTTGCGCAGGGAATCACGCACCGCGAAGCAGATCGCGAGGTTCCGGAGCGCCCGGATGCCGAGCACCGTCACCGCGCGCGACGCCGCGGTGACCGGCTGCTTCAGTCCGTAGAAGGGGGCGTTCACCGTTCGCAGCAGCTCGGCGGTGAACGCCGGGTCGGACACGATGACGGCGCCGAGCTTCTCGGAGGTGACCTCCGGGTCCGACGCCAGGCGCACCACGCGGGCAATCGCCGTCGGCGGAGACGGAAGGTCCGCCGGGTTGAGGCTGATTTGCGCGTGCGCTTCCTGCATGGACCCTCCTGGTCGCCTCCCACCAAACGGATCGTTCGGAGCCGACTTGAGGGGAACCCCATAGATGAGATGCGACGGATGGCCGCAGGGCCCCCCACCCCCGCGCGAGCACATTGACAGCCGCCACAAACCCGCGTAGAACCGCGAGCCAAACGCCTGGAGCCCCCATGTTCTCCCTCCTCCCCTTCCTCGTTCTCGGCTGCGCGAAGCAGGTCGGAACCTACACGGTCGCCCCCGTCGCGACCGCGCCCGTCGCGTCCGACACCGTCGGGGCGCTTCGCGCCGATGCCGAGGCCGCGTGGTCCAACCGCCACGACAAGGCCCAGCTCCAGGTCGCGCTCCAGAAGTACGAAGCGCTCTACGCGGTCGACCCCAACGATCGCGACGTGGCGATGCACCTGGTCCGCGGCTGGTACTTCCTCGGCGACGGCCACGAGACCGAGAAGACCGCGCAGCTCGCCCACTGGGCCACCGCGATCGAGTGGGGCAAGAAGTGCCTCGCCATCAACACCGAGTTCACGGCGCTCTTGGCCAAGGGCGACGAGACGGAGGAGACGGCGTCCCGCGCGTTCGGCCAGGCCGACGTGCCCTGCCTGTACTGGACCAGCTCCGCGCTCGGCAAGTGGGCCAAGTCTTCGGGCATCGGCACCACGCTCAAGCACCTCCCCACGGTCAAGGCGTACATGACCCGCGTCGGCGCGCTCGAGCCCACCTTCTACTACTCGGGCCCGGACCGCTACTGGGGCGCCTACTACTCGGCGATCCCGAGCTTCGCCGGCCAGGACCTCGGCAAGTCCAAGGACCACTTCGACAAGGCCATCGCCGCCTACCCCGACTTCCTGGGCACCCACGTGCTCCTCGCGGGGGAGTGGGCCGTCAAGAAGCAGGACAAGGCCACCTTCGAGAAGGAGCTCAACTGGGTGCTCCAGGCCCCGCTCGACCGCGTGCCCGAAGTCCGCGCCGAGATGGAGGCCGAGCAGCGCAAGGCCAAGGCGCTCCTGGACCGTCAGGCCGACCTGTTCGCGAACTGAGGCCCGCGTGACCGACCGCTTCGTCACCGCCACCGACGGCACCCGCGTCCACGTGGTCGTCCACGGCGAGGGCACGCGCGACGTGCTGCTGCTCGGCGGGCTCGCCGAGCACGCGGCCCGCTACGCCCACGTCGCCCCGGTATGGGCGGCGCTCGGCGCCCAGGTGCACGTGATGGAGCTTCGGGGCCACGGCAGCTCCGGTGGGCGGCGCAGCCACGTGCTGGACTGGGCCGAGTACCGGGACGACGTCCGCGCCGTCGCCGCCACCCTGCGACCGGGCTGGGTCTTCTTCGCGCACAGCATGGGCGGGCTCGTCGCGCTCGACGCCGTGCGCGACGGCCTCCGGCCGGCCCGCCTGCTCCTGTCCAACCCGTTGTGCGGCGTGAAGCTGAAGGTGCCGGGCTGGAAGACGGGCCTCGGCCGCGCCCTCAGCCGCGTGTGGCCGACGCTCGCGCTCACCAACGAGGTCGATCCCGGCGCGCTCAGCCGCGACGCCGCGGTGGGCGCGGCCTACGCGCGCGACCCCGAGGTGTACCACAAGGTCACCGCGCGCTGGTTCACCGAGATGACGGCCGCGCAGGCCCGTGTCGCGGCGATCCCCACGTTCCCGGTTCCGCTCCGGTTCGACCTGTCGGAGACCGACCCGATCACCGACGCCGCCGCGTCGCGTGCGCTCGCTCAGCGCGTCGGCGCCGAGGTCGTGGAGCATCCCGGCATGCTCCACGAGCTGGTCAACGAGATCGGCAAGGACGAGCTGATCGCCGACCTGGGGCGCTGGCTGTTGGCGTAGCGGCCGGCGTCGACCGCGATATCTTCGCCAGGATGCGCGACCGCCTCGTCCAGCTCCTCCGCGAGAAGTCCTACCGTCGTATGCGGGTGGTGCTCGCCTCCGGTCGGGAGTCCGACTTCTACGTCGACGCACGACAGACCACGTTGCACGCCGAAGGTTCGTGGCTCATCGGCACGCTCCTGTTCGATGCGCTCGACCCCGAGGTGGTGGGCGTCGGCGGCCTCACCATGGGGGCCGACCCCATCGCGAGCGCGGTGGCCACGGTCTCGTTCCCCCGCGGCCGCCCCATCCACGCGTTCATCGTGCGCAAGGAGCCCAAGGGGCACGGCACGCAAACCTGGGTCGAGGGGCGGCGCAACCTGCCGCCGGGGAGCCCCGTCGCCATCGTCGAGGACACCACGACCACCGGTGGTTCGTTGCTCAAGGCCATCGACCGCGCCGAGGCCGACGGCCTGCGCGTGGTCCAGTGTTTCACGGTGGTCGACCGCGAGGAGGGCGCGGCCGAAGCGCTCGCCGAGCGCGGGTTCGTGCTCCACGCGCTCGTGCGCCGCACCGAGCTCGAGGCGGAATGATCCTGGCCCTGGGCCTCACCGCCGCCTTCGCGGGCGAGACCGCCGAACGCCGGGCGTTCGAGCGCACCATCGCCGAGGCCACCGCCGAGGTGAAGCTCTACGACGGCTGGTACACCGCCTTGCTCCTGCGCGGCACCCTGATGACCGAGGCGGTCCGCTCGGCGCAGGCGGCCCGCCTCCACCACCTGACCGACGGCGCCGCCGCGGCGCCGTCGGCGCCCGAGGGCCTCGAGGTCTGGCTCAGCGCGAGCACACAGTTCCCCACCGAGCTCGCGCTCGCCGGCGACGGCTCCACGCCGTGGACGATCTCGTTGTACGCGGGCAGCTCCGCCTGCGCGCCGCCCACCGAGGTGGTCGAGGTGAAGAAGCCCACGGCCCAGGACCGCACCCTCTTCCCCCACTTCACGTCATGGGACCGCGTGTTCGTCGCGCGGTGGCCCGCGGGCGCCTGCCACGGCGATCCCGACTCGCTGCGCGTGCACGGGCAGCGGGGCCAGGGCGCGCTGGTGTGGCGGTGACCCCCGCCGTCGGCGGGCCCGACCACGCGGCGCGCCGTCGCGCCCTGGTCGAGGCGGTGGGCGCGCCGATCCTGCTGGCCAACAACGGCACGCGCGCGCGCAACCTGCCCATCAACGCGCTCCCGTTCCGCGCCGACAGCACGTTCCTGTACTACACCGGCTGCACCGAGCCGGGCGCGTTCGTGCTGTTGGCCGACGGGCACACCACCCTGTTCCTGGCGCCCCCCGAGCCGGGCGACGAGCTCTGGCACGGGCACGTCGCGTCGCTCGAAGATCGACGGATCGCCCTCGGCGCCGACGTCGTGCGGCCGCTCGCTGCGCTCGACGCGGTCTGTGCGCCCCACCGCGAACGCCTCGTCTCCCTCGCCGTACCCGACGCCTCGGTGAACGTCCGCCTGTCGGTGCTCCTCGGCCGGGCCCTCGCCTACCCGGGGTCGCCCGGTGCCGACGTGCTCATCGACGCCATCATCCGTCAGCGCCGCACCCACGACGCCTGGGAGCTCGCGCAGATGCGCGAAGCCGCCGCGCTCACGACCGAAGCGCACCTCGCGGCGATGGGGGCCACGCGGCCGGGCGCGACCGAGCGCGAGGTGGCGGCGCTCTTCGACGCCGTCATCGCCGCGCGCGGCGGCACGCTGGCCTACCGGTCCATCGTGACGGTGCGCGGCGAGGTCCTCCACAACCCGGACTACCCCAACCGGCTCGGCGCGGACGACATGCTCCTGCTCGACGGGGGCGCCGAGGTCGCGTCCGGCTACGCCAGCGACGTCACGCGCGCATGGCCGGTGCGCGGCCAATTCGACTCCCGCCAACGCGACGTGTACGACATCGTGCTGCGCGCCCAGGCCCGCGGCATCGCCGGCTGTCGCCCCGGGGCCCGCTACCGCGACCTGCACTTCGCCGCGACACGGGTCCTCGCCGAGGGCCTGCGCGACCTGGGCCTGCTCCGGGGCGACCTCGACGGCCTGGTCGAGAGCGGCGCCACCGGCGTCTTCTTCCCCCACGGCCTCGGCCACCTCATCGGCCTGGACGTGCACGACCTCGAGAACTTCGGCGACCGGCCCGCCTATCCCCCCGGCCGTGCGCGGCCGGCGCAGTTCGGAGCCCGGTACCTGCGCATGGACCTCGACCTCACCCCGGGGCTCGTCGTCACCGTCGAGCCGGGCATCTACATGGTCCCCGCGATCCTGCACGATCGTGCGTTGCGCACCGAGTTCGCCGCGCAGGTCGACTTCGACGCGGCGGAGCGGTGGGTCGGGTTCGGCGGCGTCCGCATCGAGGACGACGTCCACGTTCGGGACGACGCCGGCGGCGAGCCCGAGGTCCTCACCGCCGCGATTCCGCGCGACATCGCGGCGATCGAAGCCCGGCTCGGGCGGGGCCCGAGCGCCCGCGAGCGGCTCAGCGCATGACGCTGTTGTGGATCACGGCCGCCGCCGCCCTCACGCTCGACGAGGCGGTCCAGCGCGCCGCCGAGGTCGATCCCGACGTGCTCGTCGCTGCGCTCGAAGCGCGGCGCCTCAACCTCGACGCGGCCGAAGCGTGGACCGCCCTCGGCCCCACACCGACGCTCGCCGTGGGCCGCGCGTGGGAGTCCGCCGCCTCCACCACCGACAACCGCTTCTCGGTGAGCCTCGGCCTCCTCGACGCGGGCGCTTGGTTCGACGCGCTCAAGGAGGGCAGCCAGGCCCGCGCCGGCCGCGAGGTCGCGGCCGCCACCCGGCTCGACGCGCAGTACGCCACCGCGGCGCTGTACCTGGCCGCCTGGTACGCCGACGCCGCCACCACCGCCGCGCAGCAGAGCGAAGCCGCCGCCGACACCACGCTGACCACGGTCCGCGCCCGGGGGGCTGCGGGCCTCGACAACGCGCTGCTCGTACGCTCCGCCGAAGCCGCGCAGTTGCTCGCTGGCGCCGAGCGGGCGGCGGCCGAGGGCGAAGCGGCCGTGGCCCGCGTCCAGCTCGGTCGTGCCTTGCAGATCGAGGGTGCGGTCGCCCTGGAGGAGCCGGGGGCGCTGGTCCTCCCCGAAGGCGCCGCCGCCTCGCCGTGGCTGCAGGTGGCGCAGGCCGACCTCGAGGCCGCACGCTGGGACCACGCCCAGGACCTCGCGGGCTGGCTGCCCGCCGGTTCGCTCAGCGCCACGACGCCGCTGGACCCGATGAGCTGGCGCGTGACCCTCGGCGCCACGTGGACGTTCGACGGCCTCGCCGGTCCGTTCCTGCGCGAGCGCAACTCCGCGCTCGCGGTGCGCATCGCCGAGGTGCAGCTCGACGGCGTGCGTCGCGACTACGACGCCGCGCTCGCCGCCGCGGTCCAGCGCGCGCGCGCGGCGGCCCGGGTGGTCGAGGCCCACCGCGCCCGGGAGGCGGTGTCCGGCGAGGC
>SXOM01000371.1 GCA_005776735.1 Pseudomonadota bacterium | reverse complement strand
CGCGCGCTCCAGGTCGCGACCGACGAGCTCGCCGCCCTCGACAAGGCGGCGCCTGAGCGTGTGGCCGCCGCCCATCGCCGCCTCCGCGGTCGTGCGCTCGGCCTGCGCGACACGCTCGCCGGCCGGCTCGCGCTGAGCCGCCTCCCGCCGGTGCCCGAGGCGCCGCCGGCACAGGTGGCGGCGGTGCGTGAGCCGGCCGTCGCCATCGTGGGCGACCGCCAGCGGAGTGGGGTGAGCGCCGGCGTCGTCGTGTCGCCGGAGGTGCTGATGTTCGGGGACGCGCGGGGCCCGTAGGCGCGTCGCGCCGCCGCCCTACCCCAGCTCGTCGAGGCTCCGCTCCACGCCGGCGTAGCTCCACGGCTCGAGCGCGAAGACCGACGCCGCGCGCGCCGGGTCGATCCCGCGCGACCGGCACCGCTCCGTGACGTAGCGGCGGCGGCCGCCGCCGACCGGGAAGCGCAAGAGCACCGTGGCCCGCGATTCGCACGGCAGCTCGGGGTACAACAGCGTGACCGACGTGTCGGCCGGGCCCTGGATGAGCACCGTGGGCCGCCCCGCCAACGCCCGCGCCTTGAGCAGCTCGCCCAGGAGCCGCACCGCTCCATACCGCCGGTGCAGGCACTCGAGCCCGTCGATCAACAGGTCGGGCGCCTCGAGCAACTGCGCCGACCACGCCCCCTGCCGCCCCGCGAGGTTCAGCGCCTTGCGCACGCACTCGGCGTCGCACTCGAGCGGGTTCGGGCCGAGCAGTCGGCGGCCCACCGTGGTCTTCCCGACGCCCTCCGGGCCGAGCACGAACCGCACCTCCCGGGTGCGGAGCACCGTCGGGAGCGCGCGGTCGCCCAACAGCTCCCGCGATGTGCGCGTGAGGAGCGCCGGCTGTACGCACGGCTCCGCCCCACGCGAGGTGTCGTTTCCCACGCGCCCGTTCCCACGACTCAACTAGCGAGTTGGTGACGTTCCTGCAAGCGCTTGGTCACGATTCCCCACCCCGGCCCGGATCGCCTCGACGATGTGTTCGAGCGTGGTGCCCGGACCGAAAACGAGGTGCACCCCGGCGGCCCGCAACGCGGGAACGTCGGCGTCGGGAATGATGCCCCCGACGAGCACCAACGCGTCGCCACGACCCTCGGCCCGCAGCCCCGAGACGACCTCGGGAACCAGGCGATCGTGCGCGCCCGAGAGCACCGAGATGCCCACCACGTCGACATCCTCGTCGACCGCGGCGCGCACGATCTGCTCAGGCGTGCGGTGCAGGCCGGTGTACACGACCTCCATCCCCGCGTCGCGCAGCCCGCGCGCCACCACCTTGGCCCCCCGGTCGTGACCGTCGAGCCCGGGCTTGGCGATGAGCACTCGGATGCGAGCTTCCATGTCGGCGCGTCTAACCCAGGTAGTTGCGCGAGATGACGATCCGCTGGATTTCGCTGGTGCCCTCGTACAACGTGGTGATCCGCGCGTCGCGGTACAGGCGCTCCACCTCGTACTCCTTGGAGTACCCGTAGCCGCCATGGATCTGGAGCGCCTTGTCCGCGCACCAGTTCGCTGCTTCGGACGCGGCGAGCTTGGCCATGGAGCAGTAGTGGCTGGCCCGCGCCTTGTCGGCCGAGTCCTTGGCCACCGCCGCGCGCCACGTGAGCAGGCGCGCCGACTCGATGCGCGTGGCCATGTCGGCGATCATCCACTGGATCGCCTGGTTCGCCGCGATCGGCTTCCCGAACTGCTCGCGCGCCTTGGCGTGCGCGACCGCGAGGTCGAACGCCCGCTGCGCGATGCCGAGCGCCTGCGCCGCGATGCCGATGCGCCCGCCGTCGAGCGTGGCCATCGCGATGCCGAACCCCTTGCGCTCCCCGGCGAGCCGGTTCTCCGTCGGAACGAAGAGCCCGTCGAAGTTGAGCTCGCTGGTGGCCGAGGAGGTGATGCCGAGCTTCTCCTCGGGCTTGCCGATGCCGTAGCCCGGCCAGTGGGATTCCAGGATGAACGCGGTGACCCCCCGGTGCCGCTCCTCGACCGCGAGGTTGCCGTACGCGACGCACACCTGCGCCTTGGGCGCGTTGGTGATCCAGATCTTGCTGCCGTCGAGCCGGTAGCCGCCCTCGACCGGCGTGGCCTTGGTGCGCTGCGCCCCGGCGTCGGACCCGGCGTTGGGCTCGGTCAGCGCGTAGCAGCCGAGCTTGCGGCCGGTGGCGAGGTCGGGGAGGTACTTCTGCTTCTGCGCTTCGTCGCCGTAGGCGAGGATCGGCCAGCACGCGAGCGAGTTGTTCACGCTCATCGTGACGCCCACCGACGCGTCGGCGTAGCAGATCTCTTCGAGCGCCACGACGTAGGCGAGCGTGGACATGCCCGCGCCTCCGTAGTTCTCCGGCACGAACATGCCCATGAACCCCATCTCGGAGAGCTGCGCGACCTGCTCGGCCGGGAACCGGTGTTCGTGGTCGCGTGCCGCCGCGCCGGGCAACAGCTCCGAACGTGCGAAGTCGCGCGCCAGCTTCTGGATTTCCTGGATGTCTTCGGGGAGCTCGAACATGACGGCCTCGGGAGGCGAGCCGCCTATCCTGAATGGCGCTTCATTCCCACCGCCGAGCGCCCCGGGGCGGCGCCCCGCGACCGGCGCCTCGTCGGGCCGGGTCCGGTGGGCGCCGCGCCGCCGTCAGAAGCTCAACCCGACGCCGACGCGGAAGCTCGGCGCCACGACGGTCGCGACCTGCGTGTCCTGGATCGCCACGCCCGCGTGCGCCTGAACGGTGAACGGCACCGCGAAGGTGTACTTCGCCCCGATGCGCGGGGTGAACGTCAAGCCCGAGCCCACCCCGAGGCCGAGGTCGGCGGCGCCGACGAGGCCGCCGATGCTGATGCCGCGGTCGAAGTCGCCGATGACGTACCCGTCGAGGCCGGCGCCCACGTCCCAGGCGAAGGTCTCGCCCGCGCCGAGGCCGCCGGTCAACGTCGCGCCGAGACCGGGGGCGACACGCCCCTCGCCGGAGAGCGAGAGCATCGAACCGCCCGCCGACAACGCCGAGACCGACAGGGTGGTGTGGTGCTCGGCGTCTGCCGGGGCCCGCGGCGCCGGGCGGTGGCGCGGGGGCGGCGGGGGCGGGCGGCGCCGCCAGCCGTCGGCGTCGACCTCGGCGGCGGTGTCGACCTCGGCGAAGGGGGTGGGGTCGGCGTCGAAGGATGGCATCGTCGTCTCCATGTGCTTGGGACGCCCGCGACCGTCCGATCCGTCGGAGCGCGGACAAAGCGTGACGACGAGGGGGGCGGTCAGCCGGCACGGCGGCGGCGGCGGCGGTCAGCCGGCGCCCCGCTCGCCACGATGTTGACCGAGACGGGGGAGTTGCACGCAACTCCCCCCGCTCTCGCCGCGTCTTGCCCGGCCCCACGGTGATAGCCGCGCCCCATGACCGACTCCCCTCCCCCCGAGCGCCCTTCGTGGCTCATGCCCATCGCGTGGTTCGTGCTCGCCGCGATCGTGGGGGTGCTCGTCGCCGCCGGGGTCGGCATGGCGGCGGCCGGCTCGGAGTCGGCCGGGGTCGCGGCAAGCAACCTCGCCGCCTTCCCCTTGGGTTTTGTCTGTACCGGCGCCGCGGTGGCCCTGGTCGTGCACTTCGTCGCCCGCGGCGCGGGCGTGCGCACCGCGGTGCCGCTGGGATGCGGGTGCCTCGGCGGGATCGGGGCGTTCTTGGCGCTCGGGCTCTTCTACGCCGCGATCTGGCCGTCCTTGTAGGCGTCGACCTCGCCGCGCGCTGCCCGCCGGACCCTGATTCGTTCGGGACGGTCGCGGGGCAGCGCCCTCGGTGGGGTCACCGGCCGGCGCGAGCGGCCTCGAGGGCCCGGGCACACAACGCGGCATGGGCGCCACCGTACTTTTCGCAGGTGCCCTCCAACAACAGGCGGACGCGGGCGTACTCGCGGAGCTTGAGGAGCTGCGTGCCGGCCGACAACCGTGCGAACGAGCCCGGCGCCGTGCCGGCGGCGACCGCCTCGGCCTCGGCGGCGCGGCCGTTGCGGGCGTGGATCGTGATCGCGAGCTCGGCCGCGGCGTCGGCCTTGGCCACGAGACCGACCACGAGACCCAGCGCATCTGTCTCACGTCCGGACCGATCGAGCAACTGCGCGTGGAGAATGGTTGCTGCTTCGTCCACCGGCGGCCGGAGTGACACACGGAGTGTATCGGCGGTGGCGAGGTCGCCCGCGGCTGCGGCGCAGCGGTAGCGCACGGCGTCGAGCGCGGGACGATCGGCGTCGGCGGCGGGCGTGGTGGCCGCGCGTGCGACACACTCCTGCGCCTTGTTCGCCCGTAACAGGCCGAGCAACACATTGAGCCGCGCCGAGGGACGCCCGCGGATCAGGACCGCGTCGACGAGGGCGGGCGGCGCCTGGGTCGCGTCCTCGAAGACCAGGCGGCCCGCCACCTCGAGGACCTCGGGGTCCTCGAGGAAGGCGGCCACGCCGCGCTCGGCGGCCTTCCACGCCGCGGCGGGGCCGTTGTACCCACGATCCACCAGCACCGCCGCGGCGGCGAGCGGACCACAATCGCCGACGGACTGTGCCAGCTCGGGCAGGGCGGCCTGTGCTTCTTCGTAGGCCTGGATGGCGACCATCGCCTGGACGACCAGGAGCGCGGCCAGCTCGGCCTCCTTCTGCAAGCGGGCCGCGGCCGCCGGGTCGGTGCCGCGGCGACGGGTCAGCAGCGAAGGGTCGAACGGGGCTCCCACCCGAAACAGGTCCTCGAGGTCCACCCGGGCCCCCCCGCGCTCGGTGCCGGCGTACCGGCAAGCGTCGAGCGCGAGGCGGGCGGGCACGTCGTCGGCGGTGGCCTCGACCCGGCGCAAGAGCCCCGGCTCGGCGCCGGGGCAGTCGCCGGCGAGCGCACGGCGGACGGAGTCGTCGGTCGCGGGGTCGGGAGGCGCGGCGAACGCGAAGGTGGCGAGGAGGGTCAGCACACGAAGGATTGTGCCACAGGCGGCCGCGGCTACCGCCGGGCGCGCGTCGTGATCCACCGGCGGGCACGCTCCAAGAGGTGCCACGCGGCGTGCAACAACATGCCCCCCGCGGCGAGCTGCAACATCGCCATCGGCGCGGCGCTGGCGACCTCGGCCACGTGCGCGGCCAACATCCACCCCGCGACGGTGATGAACGCCGAGAACAACAACGCCAGGCGGGCCATGCGCGGGTTCTCGGGCGCCACGGTGCGCCACAACGCCAGGCCCACGGGCAGGTTGTGCGCCACCACCGCGAGGCCCATCGTGGGGACGCTCCCGGCGAGCGCCACCCCGTCCACCAGGGCGTGCAACGCGAGGCCCACGAACGCAAACGCGTTGACCGCGTCGCCGAGGGCCGGAAACCGATGCGCGACCAGGCCGATGACCGCGCCGCCCCCGAGCACGGCGACCGCTTCGCCCCACCCCAGCACCCCTGCGCCCCAGGGCAGCACCGCCCCGAAGACCGCGGCCCCGATCGCCACGCCCAGCGCCGCGTCCAACCCCGGGGTGAGGCGCGGCGTACGCACGAGCAACCCGTCGACCAGGGGGGCCCCCAGGAGTACGGCGACGGCGGCGACCAGGACGAACATCGGCCGGGCGGCTATCATGGCGAGCGCACGCGGCGAGCCGTCGCGCCGGGCGCCCGGAGCTGCGATGTTCTCCTTCCTGGTCGTGTGGTTGACCGCCTGCGCCCCCACCACCACCGTCGTCGGCCTCGGCGACGACGACGGTTCCACGCCCGACACCGGCGAAGGTGCCGACACCGGCGGTGGCGACACCGCCGACACCGACACCGGCGAGCCCCCGCTGCCCTGCGCCGGCACGTGGGAGGGCACCTTGGAGCTCGACGTGGCCGACCCGCGCGGCGACTACGCAGTGTTGTGCGAGGGTGAAGCCACGTTGACCGTGGCCGACGACGGCGAGGTCCAAGGCACGGGCTGGTGCGAAGGCGACGCCCCGGCCGACCCCGGCGCGCCCGAGCCCCCGCCCCTGGAGCTGAGCCTGGAGGGGACCGTCGACGCCGCGTGTACGGCCACGCTCGCGGCCTCCCTGGCGCCCGAAGGCGAAGCCCCGGTGGCGGACGGCACGTGGGGCGGCGAACTCTCGGGCGAAACTGGCGAGATCACCGGCGAAGGCGAGATCGAGCCCCCTCCGGACGATCCCCACGCCCCCGACACGATGGACTACGTCGCCACGATGGAGCTCGGCCGATGATCCTGGGACTGTCCCTGGCCCTGGCGGCCGACCCCGCGGCGCTCCGCGCCGGCCTCGAGGACGCCGCGGGCTGGAAGCTCGTGGAGACCAAGAAGGTCGACGGCGTCGGCACCGTCGAGGTGCACCACAAGGAGGTGCACGGCGAAGACTGCCTGTCGGGCAGCACCGTCGCCGCGCTCGATCCCGACGTGCTCCTCGTCGCCGCCACCGACGTGGAGCACCAGGCGTCGTGGTCCACGTGGAAGGTGCCCGAAGCCCGGAAGTTGACGTCCGGCGCCACCAGCTTCGACTACTACCAGCTCCTGGACAACCCCTCCCCGGTCTCCGACCGGTTCTGGTTCGTCCACGCCCGCACCAGCAACGAAGCCGGCGTGCGCATCTTCCGCTGGGACCAGGTCGACGCCGCCACCGCCTACCCGACCGAGCTCGCGGCGCTGCAGAAGAAGTACCCCGACGCGCTGGCGACCCGCACCAACCTCGGCGACTGGACGTTTGCCCCCGAGCCCGGCGGCACGCGCATCCGGTACCGCATCTGCACCGACGCCGGCGGCAGCATCCCCCGCTGGGTGGGCGAGATCGCCGCCCGCAGCACGCTCCCGACCAACATCGCCGACCTCGTGCGCGAGGTGAAGCGGCGGGGCGGGTCGTAGGCTATACGCGCGCCATGCTCGCGCTCGCCGATCTGACCGGTCGCATCCTCGCCCACGGCGTGTGGTGCGTTTCCGACCCCGAGGTGTTCATCCCGCTCATCGCCCACGAGAAGGACGGCAAGCGGGGCATGATGCGGGTGGCCCGCGACACCCTGGAAGAGGGCGTCGAAGAAGGGAAACGTTGGCTCGACAAGAACCCCGACGGGGTCGAGCGGGCCATGCTCCTGTTCGACGGCTACCTCACCCTCCCCGGCGGTCCCAAGCGCGATGCGCTGTTCTTGCGCGCGGTCGAGTACGGTCCGGCGCCCCTGGTGGTCGAGCTCGCGTTGCCGTACGTCCCCGGCGGCACGGCCGAGGGCTTCAAGGTCGGCAGCCCCAAGGTGCTCAAGAGCGACGGGATCGCCGAGGATCGGTGGGAGGAGTTCTTCGCCGCGTTCTGGGTGGGCGCCAAGGGACACGCCGACGCGGCCAAGGTCTGGGCGCGCCACCTGGACGACTCCCTGTAGTCCGACGGCGCCCCGGGGCGGCGGGCCGCGACCGACCGCTCGGGTTCACCGAGGCCGGCGCCCGCCGCGGCGCCCGGTCGACCCGCGCCGGAGGGCAGCCGCGACGCCGAATGCCGCGCCCCCCACGCCCCCAGCCCGCGCGCCGCCGGCGTCACACCCACACCCCGCCGGGGCGACCCCGTCGTCCCCGGTGTCCCCGGTGTCGGCGGTTTCCCCGGTGTCGTCGGTGTCCCCGGTGTCGCCGCCGGGCTCGTCCGCCCACGGGTACGCGAGCTCCGGCGACTCCTCGAAGACCGCGGCGTCGGCGGCGGCCTGGATGGCCTCCACGTCGGCCTCGGCGAGCTCGTCGGGGAAGTCGAGCCCCGTGCACCGGCGCCCGGTGGTGGAGCTGTAGAGCACACACGCGGCCATCCAGGTGCCCAGCGGCGTCGGGTGGCTGCCGTCCGGCTGGTACAACCGGGTGAAGAGGGCATCGGCAGCCAGGGGGTCATCCCCGGCGTCGAGCGCGGCCTGGTACACATGCCGCCACGCGTAGCCGACGGGGGCCACCCAACTCGTTCGCGTGTCGGTGGTCGCGGCCTCGGCATAGCGCAGGTACCCCTCGGCCAGGCGCGCCTGCATGGTGAGGTAGTCGGGGTACAGGTCCGGGTTCAGCTCGTCGCCGGCCCGCCGGCCCCACGTCATCAAGAACACGGTCTGCCCCCCGGCGCCGTCCACCAGGGCGTCGAGCTCCGGCACCGCGGCGAGGCTCGCCTGGAAGTCGGGCTCGGTCTCCGGGAATCCCGGGACCTGGCTCTGGTCTTGCAGCACCACCCAGTCCCAGGTACGGCCGCCGGTCACCAGCGCGTCGCGGAGCGGGGTGTCGCCATGGGTGCCGTCGGCGTCGGCGAGGTGTTGGGGCAAGGTGTACCCGGGGGTGGCGCGGCTCTCGCAGCCGGGCTCGGTGCCCGCGCCGCCGAGGGTGTGGACCGCGAGCGTGACCGCCGCGAGGTCGTTGGTGAGCACGTAGGAGTTGCCGACCAGGAGCAGGGCGGGGTCGGCGGCCAGCGCGGCGGGGAGCCAGAGCGAGAGCATGGGCCAAGGTAGCCGGTTAGCGCGGGGGGATGCTGACCCTCGTGCTCTCCGTGGCCCTCGCCGCGGAACCTGCCGCCGTCGCCGGTGCGCAGTCCTTCCTCGACGACTACCACTCGCTCTTCCTGCGGCTGTACACGCTCGACGCCAACGCCAGCTGGGACGCGGCCACCGACGTGTCGCCGCTGAACGAAGGTCGGGCCACCGCCGCTTCGCAGGCCACCGCCGCGTTCGTCGGCGACCCGCGCATCATCGCCGAAGCGCGGGCGTGGAAGGCGCGGTCGGCCGAGCTCACCCCGCTCCAGGTGCGCCAGCTCGACGCGATCCTGTACGCCGCGGGCGACGCCCCGGGCGACCAGACGCTCCTGGTCAACACCCGCATCGCGGCCGAGACGCGCCTGCGCGGGGTGCAGGACGCGTTCGAGTACTGCCTCGAGGCGCGCGACGCCGCCGGCAAGTGCCCGCACCCGCTCAGCGCCAACGACATCGACGAGAAGCTCGGCACGTCGGTCGACGTGGCGGAGCGCCTGAAGGTGTGGACCGCCGCCAAGGAGATCGGTGTGCCGCTGAAGGGTGGGCTCGCCGAGCTGCGCACGCTGCGCAACGACGTGGCGCGCAAGTCCGGGTACAGCTCCTACTTCGGGTACCAGGTCTCCGAGTACGGCATGACCGCCGACGAGATGATGGCGCTCTTGGACCAGCTCAACCGCGACATGGCGCCCTTGTACAAGGAGCTCCACACCTGGACCAAGCGGAAGCTGGCCGCCCGCTACGGGCAGCCGGTCCCCGCCGGCGACATCCCGGCGCACTGGCTCCCGAACCGCTGGGGCCAGGAGTGGGGGGGGCTGGTCGACGGGGTGGACCTCGACCCGTACTTCGCCGACAAGAAGCCGGAGTGGATCACCAAGAGCGCCGAGCAGTTCTACGTCTCGCTCGGGTTTCCGGCGCTGCCGCCGGTCTTCTGGGAGAAGTCGGACCTGTTCCCGGTGCCGGACGGCCAGACCCGCCACAAGAACAGCCACGCCTCCGCCTGGCACCTCGACCTCGATGGCGACATCCGCTCGCTCATGAGCATCCAGCCCGACGCCAACTGGTTCGGCACCGCCCACCACGAGCTCGGGCACATCTACTACTACGTCAGCTACACCCGGCCCGAGGTCCCGCCGGTGCTGCGCCGCGGGGCAAACCGCGCCTTCCACGAGGGCATCGGCGAGCTGGCCAACGTGGCCGCGTTCCAGCCGGCGTACCTGCGCCAGATGGGCATCGTGCCGAAGAACCACAAGGTCGACCCGGTCAAGCAGCTCCTGAAGGAGGCGCTGGAACAGACGGTGGCGTTCGTCCCGTTCGCCACCGGCACCATGAGCCGCTTCGAGTACGAGCTCTACGAGAAGGAGCTCCCCGCGGACCAGTTCCAGGCGCGGTGGTGGGCCATCGTCGGCCAGTACCAGGGCATCGCGGTCCCCGACGCGGCGCGGCTGGCCGACGCCGCGGCGTGTGACGCGTGCACCAAGACCCACGTCATCGACGACCCGGCCCAATACTACGACTACGCGCTGGCGACGGTCATCAAGTACCAGCTCCACGAACACATCGCGCGCAAGATCCTCAAGCAGGACCCGCACGACTGCAACTACTACGACAACAAGGAGGTCGGCGCCTTCTTGCGCGGCATCCTGGAGAAGGGCTCGACCGAGGACTGGCGCAAGGTGCTCCGCGACGCCACCGGCGAGGAGCTCAGCACGCGTGCGATGGTCGCCCACTTCGAGCCGCTCCGGAAGTGGCTCGAGAAAGAGAACAAGAAGGCCCGCTGATGCTGCTCCTCCTCGCTTCGTGCGCCCCGGAGGCCCCGCTCGCGGTGGCCGTGCCGGCCGAGTGGCTGGACGTGGTCACCGACCACGCAGCGAGCCTGCCCCACGCGGTGCTCGTCACCGAAGGGGCCGCCCCGCCCGTCGCCGGCGCGCTCGACGTGCGCCTGGAGGCCGACGACCGCTGCGAGGAGTGTTTCCGTGTCGAGCGCGAGGGCGAAGGGTTCCTCGTCCGCGCGGGCGGGGTGCCGGGGGCGCTCTACGGGCTCGCACAGGTGATGGAGTGGCACGGGTGGCGGTTTCCCCACCCCTTCCACACGGTCGTCCCGGACTCCCCTTCCCTCGCCGACGACGCCGGGCTCGACGTCGACTTCGCCCCCGAGATGGAGCGGCGGGGGTACCACCCCCACACCCTCCACCCCATCGAAGCGATGTACGATGTGTGGGGGGCACCCGACGTCGCCCGCGCCGCCGCCATGCTCGACTGGGTGGTACGCAATCGCGGCAACTATGTCCAGTGGCCGGGGTTGGACGACATCGCGTCCGACCCCGCCACGGCGGAGCGATGGCGCCCCGCCGCGGCCGAGATCGTCGACGCGGCACACGCCCGCGGGCTCGAGGTCGGGGTCGGGGTGCAGCTCTTCGGGTTGTCCAACCTCCAGCTCGCCTACGACCTGCTCGACGACAGCGGCACCGACGCCGAAGACGAAGCGGCGATGCTCGCGCGATGGCGTACCCTCACCGAAGGCGTGGCGTGGGACGAGGTCAGCCTGTCGTTCGGGGAGTTCTTCTCGGCCGAGCCCACGCTGTTCATCGGCCGGGTGGAGATGGCCTACGACACGCTCCAGGAGGTCGCGCCGGGCACCCGGATGAACGCGGTGATCCACGTCGGCGGCAACGAGGACGTGCAGGTCGAGTACGACGGCCGCACGATGACCTACTACTTTCTGGCCACCTACGCCGATCGCCCCATCGAACCGTTCGTACACACGGTGATGTACTACGGCCTGTACGAAGACGCCGGGGGCGCCTACGGGATGGATGCGTTCACCGAGCACCGGGAGTACCTCGAGGCGGCGCTGGCCGCCGGGGAGCAGGTCACCTACTTCCCGGAGTCGGCGTACTGGGTGGCCTTCGACGTCTCGGTACCCACCTTCCTCCCCTTGTACGTACACTCTCGTTGGGTGGACCTCGATACGCTGCGCGCCGCGGGAACGCCGCTGGAGCGGCATGTCCTCTTCGCGAGCGGCTGGGAGTGGGGGTACTGGCTCAACGACGCGGCCACGCTCCGCATGGGGTACACGCTGCCCGCGACGTGGCAGGACGCGATCCGCCCGATGTACGCCGACCCCGCCACCGCCGACGCGGTGGTCGCGGCGGCCGAGGCCGAGCGCGTGCTCGTCGACGAGCGCCTGGCGCCGTACCTGGCGGGCCGCGACATCGCGATGGACCTTGGCGACACCCAGGGCATCCTGAGCCAACCGCGGCGCACCCCCTTCGACGAGGTCGCCGGCCTCGACGCCGCGGCCCGCGCCGCCTTGGAAGCCGACGCGGTCACGGGCATGCGCACGCTGGCCGACGCGCTGGAGGAGGCGGGGGCGGGCCTCGACGCGGGCGACCCGATCACCGCCGAGGTGGTGGACGGCCTCGCGGTGACCGCCGCCCGGGCCCGGTACGTCGCGGCCCTGTACGCTGCGGTGCTCGCCGCGGCCGAAGGGGCCGACCCCACCGCGGCCCTGGCCGAAGCCGACGCCGCGTACGCCGCAGGCGAAGCCGCCATCGTGCGTCGCCACGCGGCGCTCCACGACCCCGAGCCCGAGCGCCTGCGTACGCGAAACGGCAACCCCACGCTGTACGACTACGGCTACCTCACCAACGCCGACACGCTCTGCTTCTGGGCGCGCGAGCGGGTGCAGGCGCGCAAGTTGTTGCTCGACGAGGCGGGGAGCGACCCGGGGTGTACGCTTTGAGG
>SXOM01000370.1 GCA_005776735.1 Pseudomonadota bacterium | reverse complement strand
GCGACGCGGCGGCCGAAGGTGAGGTCGCCCCCGCGGCCGAAGCCGTGGCCGAAGGCGACGCCGCCCCCGCGGCCGAAGCCGCGGCCGAAGGCGACGCCGCCCCCGCGGCCGAGGCCGAGCCCACCGAGGGGTGAGCGCGCGCCGGCGTGCGGTTTGACATTCGGTGAAACCGGCGGCCTTTTCGGCCGTCCGGCGGCGCCTACGATCTGCGCATGCTCAACTCCCTCAAGACGACCGTGCTGCTGGCCGCGCTCACGGCGCTCTTTCTCCTCGTCGGCCGTTCACTGGGCGGCAACCAGGGCATGGTGCTCGCGTTCGCCTTCGCGATCGTGATGAACCTCGGCTCGTGGTGGTTCTCCGACAAGATCGTCCTCACCATGTACGGCGCCCGCGAGATCGGGCCGCAGGACTCGCCGCGCCTGTTCGCGATGGTCGAGGAGCTCGCACGTCGGGCGCAGATTCCGATGCCCCGCGTGTACGTGGTTCCCGGCGCGATGCCGAACGCGTTCGCCACCGGCCGCGACCCGGCGCACGGTGCCGTCGCGGTGACCGAGGGCATCCTCCAGATGATGCCCCCCGAGGAGCTGCGTGGGGTCATCGCCCACGAGCTCGCGCACATCCGCAACCGCGACACGCTCATCTCCGCCGTCGCGGCGGTCGCCGCCGGCGCGATCTCGATGATCGCGAACATGGCGCAGTGGGCCCTCTTCATGGGCCGCAGCGACGACGACGAGCGCGGCGGCGGTGTCGGCAGCATCCTCACCATCCTGCTCGCGCCGTTGGTGGCGACGCTCATCCAGCTCGCGATCAGCCGCAGCCGCGAGTACGCCGCCGACGAGTACGCCGCGCGCCTCATCGGCGACGGCCGGCCGCTCGCTCGTGCGCTGGTGCGCCTGGAGCGGGGGGTGCAGGCGGTGCCCAACCACGCAGAGCCGAGCACGGCGCACATGTTCATCGTGAGCCCCCTCGCGGGCGGCGGGTTCTGGAGCCTGTTCCGCACCCACCCGCACACCGAGCAGCGGGTGGCGCGCCTCGAGGCGCTCACCGCCGAGCTCGACAAGTCGGGCCAGCGCTTCGTGAGCTGACGCCCGTGTGCGGGGCCCCAGGCCCGGCGCCTACTCCGTCGGCCAGGCCCACTCGGCGGGCGCCGACAGGTGCCCGTCGTCGTCCATCGCATACAGGCGCACCGTGCCGGTGAGCGAGCAGGACTCTTCGTCCTCGGTGCTCGTCCAGCTCGCGATCAGCGTGCCGTTGCCGAACGCGGCGGCGTGGGGATCGCCCTCGGTGTCGCCCTGGACGATGGCGGCGTAGTTGTCGAGGCTCGAGATGTCGTCTTCGCCCTGCGGGTCGGTCGCGGTGCCGTCGACCACCCAGGTGGGCTCGGCGTCGACGTTGTTGGCGCACGAGACACCGGTGATCGTGACCACCGGCGCGTTGATGTCGACGTCGGTGGCGGTGTCGGGGTCGGTGTCGGTGTCGGTGTCACCGCCGGCGGTGTCGGCCGAGTCGGTGCCCGCCGCGTCGCAGCCGAGGAAGACGAGCGGGAGCAGGACGGTGAGCCGGTACATGAGCCTCCTACGAGATGCGCTCCGAATATGCCTCGAAATCCGCGACCATGCGACGACGCCGTGCGCGTTGGGCGGGCCCGTCGCCGAGCTCCTCGATCGGGTCGACCCCCGACCCGAGCGGCTGGAAGTCGGTCTCGCCCGCCAGCGTCGAGGTGGGCGCGCCGTACCACACCCCTTCGCGCAGCAGGTACCGGTCGCGGCCGCGCACAAAGCAGAGCTGGTTGTACTTGTACTTCTCCAGCGTCTTGCCTTGGGAGTCGTACCAGGCGCTCTCGAGCACACACTCGCTGGCCTCCGGCTCGGCGACCAGCGTGGCCGGGACATCTTCGCCCACCGCCGCGAGCAGCGAGCCGAAAACGTCGCGGCCGCTCACCGGCGTCTCGACCTCGCCCGGCGCGACGCCCGGCTGCAACCAGAAGAGCGGGATCCGGTTGCCGCCGTCGGTGACGTTGTTGAAGTGGTAGGCCCACCCCATCTCGCCGAAACACTCGCCGTGGTCGGAGCCGAAGACCACGAGCGCATCCTGCCCTTCGTACATCTCCCGCACGAAGGCGTCGACCTGGCCGGCGATGCGCTCCCACGCCACGCGCTGCCGCGACTTGATGCGCGCCATCGTGTCGGGCGCGATGGGCTGCGAGCCGCGGGCCATGAACGTCTGGTTGACCAGGTGGTACAACCCGATGAGCTCCGTGATCGCGGAGAAGCCGCGCCCGAGGGGCTCGAAGATCGGGGAGACGTGGTAGGGGAAGTGCGTCTCCATCAGGTTGAGGAACAGGAAGGTGGGTTGGTTCTTCCGGTCGTTCTCCGCCAGGATGCGCCGTGCGCGGTCGAACACGTCGGCCACGGTGTCCTGCAACCACACCTTGCCGGCCTCGATGTCCTCGGACAGCTTGCCGCGCACCCAGTCGGTCGAGAGCACCTTTCGGCGCAGGCGCGGCTTGCCGACGAGCACCATCAGCTCGTGCAGCTTCTTGTGCTGCGGCGGCACCTCCTTCCAGATGCGCACCACCTCGTCGAACCCGCGGTCCAGGCCGAAGATGTCGGTGGTCGCCACGTTGGCGGTGACCTGATGGGTGGCGTACCCACACGCGCGCATCCGCTCGGCGAGCGTCGGCAGCTCGGGGTGCAGGCCGTTGCGGCTCTGCGTGTCGGCGCCGTGCTCGTGGGGCAGGAGGCCCGTGAACATCGACGCGGTGGCCGGCAGCGTCCAACAGCCGGCGCTGCGGGCGCCGGTGTAGACCCGCGCGTTGGCCTGCAACCAGGGCAGCCGCGGGCCGTCGCCGCCGTACACGGAGTCCCAGCGCAGGGAATCCGCGACGATCATCACGATGTGGTGGGGCCGAGGCACGGCGGCGATGGCTAACCCCCCCCTGCCGCCGGCGCCGCCACCGCCTCCGTCCCCTTCGGTCTCGTCCACCGCGTCGCGTCCGCCCGGGCGCCGCCGATGGCTGATGATCGCGGCCGCCGGCCTCGCCGCCGCGGTGGCGCTGGCGACGCTCGGCGAGGACCTCGTCGCGACCGGAGCCGCGCTGCTCTTCCGCGCGATCGGGGGCGGGCGACTGGAGTGGCGCACCCCCGACGGCGCGTGGCAGGAGCTCCCCCTCACGCTGCAGCTCCGACGCCACTGGGGGCCCACCGACGTGGTGATCGTGCCGTCCTGGACCCCCGCGAGCCCCGGCCTGTCCACCGCGGAGGTGCTCCTGCGGCGGCTGCCCGATCCGCGCCCGGTGTCGTTGGTCCTGGTGCGGGTCGACCCGGCCCGTTGGCGGTTCCGCGTGTACGGTCGGCCCGACTGGTCCCGCGCGTCGGTGGCGGAGCTCGCCGACGAAGCCGGCTTGGTACTGGCGGTGAACGGGCCGTACTTCGCCGAGGACGGGCCCCTCGGCCTCGTCGTGAGCGACGGCGTGGTCCGCAACCGCCAGGGGTCGCGGCGGGCGGCGCACTTCCTGGTCCGTAGCGCCGACGGCGGGCCGGTGGTGGTCAACGAGAAGCTGACCCCGGTGTCCGGCATCGACCAGGGCTTCCAGGGTTTCCCCGCGGTGATGACGGCGGGCCGCACCTTCGGCTACCTGCGCACGGGCGGGCGTGGGTTCTCGGTGCGCGAGGCCGACCGCCGCACCGCCGCGTGCATCGACAACACCGGCCACACCGTGCTCCTCGCGACCGACACGTGGACCAACGGCGTGTCGTTCGCCGACCTCGCGACGGTCCTCGGCGGCCTCGGCTGCGTCGACGCGATGGCGTTCGACGGCGGGGCCTCCACGGCGTTGTGGCTGGACGTCGGCGGCACCCGCCTGAACGTCGAGGGACTGGACGCCGTTCCGGTGGTGGTGGGGGCCGAGCGGCGGTGAGCCCACGGGCACCGCGCCGCGACCGTCCCGAAGCGCGCCGGGACCGCCGCGCGGTGCGCTCCGCCCGCCGCGCCTACCGGAGCTCGACGAGCTCGACGTCGAAGACCAGGGTCGCGCCGGGCGGGATGACGCCGCCCGCGCCCTTGTCGCCGTAGCCCAGCGCGGCCGGCACGTGGAGCTGCCGCTTCTCGCCGACCTGCATGCCGAGCACTCCTTCGTCCCAGCCCTTCACGACCTTGCCGATGCCGACCGGGAAGACGAAGAGCTTGCCGCGGTCGACCGACGAGTCGAACTTGGTACCGTCGGTGAGCCAGCCGGTGTAGTGCACGCCCACCGTCTGCCCGGGCTGCGGACGCGCCCCGGTGCCCGGGCGCAGCACGTACCACTTGAGCCCGGTCGCCGACGTCTGCTCGGGCAGGCTGACGGTCGCCGACGGCGCCGCCGTCTCGGGGTTCGCGGCGGCGGGGCCGGCAGCGCAGGCGAGCACGAAGAGGAGAGGGAGGGTGCGAATCATGCGCCGCGCTATCCCGCCGGGCTACCTTGCGGCGCCTCGGGAGCGGACGATGGGCAAGCAGGTGTGGCGCGATCTCGACCTCGGCATGGAGCTCGACCTGCGGTTCGCCGGGGTCGACGAGGCCGGCGCCCCGGCCGCGATGGCGCCGGCGTTCGCGGCGATGGCGGCGCTCGAAGCGGGTGCGGTGGCCAACCCCGACGAAGGCCGCCAGGTGGGCCACTACTGGCTGCGGCTCCCCGAGCTCGCGCCCGCGGGGCTCGGCGCCGAGGTGGTGCGGGCGCGCGAAGCGTGCCGGGGGGTGGCGGCGGCAGTGCACGCCGAGGGCACGTTCTCGACCGCGCTGGTGCTCGGCATCGGCGGGAGCGCGCTCGGCCCGCAGTTGGTCGCCGACGCGCTCGCCGAGCCCGACGACAAGCTCTCGGTCCGGTTCCTCGACAACACCGACCCCGACGGCATCGCGCGGGTGCTCGCGGTCCTGGATCTCGAGGCCACGCTGGTGGTGTGCATCAGCAAGTCGGGTGGGACGGCCGAGACCCGCAACGCGCTCATCGAGACGCAGGCGGCCTACGCGCGTGCCGGCGTGGACTTCGCGTCGCGGGCGATCGCCATCAGCGGCGAGGGCAGCACGTTGTGGGCGGCGGCGGCGGGGTGGCGGGCACGCTTGCCGATGTGGGACTGGGTGGGCGGCCGCACGAGCGTCACGTCCGCCGTCGGGCTGGTGCCGGCGCTCCTCCAGGGGGTGGACATCGACGATCTGCTCGCTGGCGCCGCGCAGATGGACGCCCGCACCCGCGTCGCCGAGTTCGATGCCAACCCCGCCGCGCGGCTGGCGTGGGCGTGGTTCCAGCTCTCGGGCGGCGGCCGCAATTCCCGGGCGATGGTGATGCTGCCCTACCGCGACCGGCTGGTGCTCCTGTCCCGGTACCTGCAACAGTTGGTGATGGAGTCGGTGGGCAAGCGGCTCGACCGTGGCGGGCGCGAGGTGCGCGCCGGCCTCACGGTGTACGGCAACAAGGGCTCCACCGACCAGCACGCGTACGTGCAGCAGCTCCGGGACGGCCCCGACGATCACTTCGTGACCTTCGTGCAGGTGCTCGACGACGGCTACTACGGGGGCGAGGACGTCGCCCCTGGCGTCGACGCGGGCGACTACCTCCAGGGGCTGCTGCTCGGGACCCGCCGGGCGCTGCACGAAGCGGGGCACCCGTCGCTCACGCTCACGCTCCGCCAGGTCGACCCGTTCCGGCTCGGTGCGGTCATCGCCCTCTACGAGCGCGCGGTCGGCCTTTTCGCGGAGCTGATCGACGTCAACGCGTACCACCAGCCCGGTGTCGAGGCGGGAAAGACCGCCGCGGCGGCGGTGCTGGCGATGAAGCCGCGGCTGCTCGAGGTGCTGGGCCAGGGGTCGGGGACCGCCGCCGAGCTGTCGGCGCGCGCCGGCCTGCCCGACGACCTGCACACGCACGCGGCCGCGGCGGCGCTCCTGGCCCGCCTCGCGCAGAACGAACGCGGCGTGCGCGT
>SXOM01000369.1 GCA_005776735.1 Pseudomonadota bacterium | reverse complement strand
GCGCCACGGGCGAACGCCGCGAATCGCGCGCCGCTCCGAGCAGCGCCCGCCCGAGATCGCCATTGTTCGCCAGGTGCTCGCCGAAGACCGGGGGGTTGCCGCTCAACCCCCGCCGCTTTGGCGAGCACCCCCGCCGCTTTGGCGAGCACCCCCGCCGCTTTGGCGTCGCAACGCGAGCCCGATCGCTCCGCGCCACGGGCAAACGCCGCGAATCGCGCGCCGCTCCGAGCGGCGCCCGCCCGAGATCGCCATTGTTCGCCAGGTGCTCGCCGAAGACCGGGGGGTTGCCGCTCAACCCCCGCCGCTTCCGCGTCGCAACGCGAGCTCGATCGCTCCGCGCCTCGGGCGAACGCCGCGAATCGCGCGCCGCTCCCCGCGCGTCGCCGCCTGCCGTTCCTGAACGACCGTTCGTTCAGGAACCCCGCGCCCCGCGGCGCGATGCGCGCCGGACATCGCCCGGCGAAGGTCGGAGGGTCGCGGCGCATCGCCCTTGACAATCCTCTTGTCGTGTCAACAGTCCTCTTGCATCGCAGGGCTGCAACGTGGTACTCTGACAACACCTCCCGCGAACCTCCCCCGGTTCGCTCCGCCGGCCCCCGGCACCCCTCCCCGCCCCCCTGCCCTCCATGTCCGACCCCGCTCTCCAGCGCGATCTCTCCGCGCTTCCCACGTTGCAGCTCCGCGGTGCACCCGGTGGTGTGCAGGTGCTCACGCTCCCCGCGCAGATGCGCCTGGACTCGCTGCGCCTGGCGCTTCGCGACCTCTTCGGCAACCCGCCGGGCCGGTTCCGCGGCGCGCGGGTGCGCCTCGAGCTCGGACAGCGCGAGCTCGACCTCCTCGAGGTCCGGCGACTCGTGCACCTGTGCAAGGACGAGTTCGAGGTCGAGGTCGTCGGCCTCCAGTGCGAAAACGCGGCACTGCAACGGATGGCGGAGCGTGAGCTCAAGCTCAAGATCACCGTCGGTGCGCCGCCGCCCGACCCCGTCGAGCCCGCGGTGGTCGAGCCGGTCGACGCGCCCCAGAGCCGCGAGGTCATGCTCGTCGACGAGTCGGCCACGTCCCCCGCGCTCTTCGCGGTGGGCCCGGACAGCCGCGCCGAGTCGCTCCAGACCGAGGACAGCGCCACCGACATCGTGAGCCCCGCGGGCGACGCCGACGACGAAGCGGACGCCGACCTGGGCGAGCGCACGCTCACCCTCCGGCACACCCTCCGCAGCGGAGCGTGTGTGCGCTTCGGCGGCGACGTCACCATCTTCGGCGACGTCAACCCCGGCGCGCAGGTGATCGCCGGCGGCAGCATCGTCGTCCTCGGTTCCCTCAAGGGGCTCGCCCACGCCGGAACGCGCGAGGACAAGGCGTTCATCCTCGCCTTCGACCTTCGACCCACCCAGCTCCGCATCGGCAAGGTCATCGGCGTCGTCCCCGGCGTCGACCCCGACAAGGCCGGGCGAACCTTCAATCCTGAAGTGGCCACCATCGTCGACGGGCACATCGCCGTCGAGCCCTACCGCGGCAAACTCCCGCAGCAGAAGGAGAACGCATGAGCGAATGCATCGTCATCACCAGCGGCACGGGCGGCGTCGGCAAGACGACCACCACCGCCAACCTCGGCGTCGCGCTCGCGCGGCTCGGGAAGAAGGTCGTGGTCGTGGACGCCGACATCGGCCTCCGCAACCTCGACGTCATCCTCGGCCTCGAGAACCGCATCGTGTACGACCTCGTGCACGTCATCGAGGGCGAATGCCGCCTGCGCCAGGCGCTCATCCGCGACAAGCGCACCGAGAACCTGTACCTGCTCCCCGCCGCCCAGACGCGCGACAAGAACGCCGTCGGCCCCGAGCAGATGAAGAAGCTGGTCGCCGACCTGAAGGCGGAGTTCGACTTCGTCCTCATCGACTGCCCCGCGGGCATCGAGCAGGGCTTCAAGAACAGCATCGCCGGCGCCGACCGCGCCATCGTCGTGGTCACCCCCGAGGTCAGCTCGGTGCGCGACGCCGACCGCATCATCGGGCTGGTCGAAGCGGCCGAGCTCCCCGAACCGCAGCTCGTCATCAACCGCTTCCGCGCGAAGATGGTGAAGGCCGGCGAGATGATGAACAAGGACGACGTCCTCGAGATCCTCGCCATCCCGCTGGTCGGGATGGTGCCGGACAGCGAAGACGTCATCGTGTCCGCCAACCGCGGCTCACCGGCCGCGTTCGACGACAAGTCGATCGTGGGCGAAGCCTACCGGCGCATCGCGCGCCGCGTCACGGGCGAGGAGAACATCCCGTTCGTGGCGACCGAGGAGCCGGAGAACTGGTGGGGCGTCATGAAGCGCTGGATCGGCCTGGGCGAGGGCAAGGAGGTGGCGGGATGACCAACTTCTTCGACAAGCTCTTCGGGTCCGCCCGAGGATCGAAGGACGAAGCGAAGGCGCGCCTGAAGGTGCTCCTGGTCCACGACCAGGTTGACCTCACGCCGAGCCAGATGGACGCGATGCGGGCGGAGATCCTCGAGGTCATCGCCCGGTACGCCGAGGTCGACCGCGAGAAGGTCGACATCCGCCTGGAGCGCGCCCACGACCAGGTGCGGCTCACCTCGAGCGTGCCGGTCCGGCGCGTCACGTCGCGCACGGGCGCCGTCCCCGCGTAGGCGGCCCGCCGCCGGCGCGCCCGTCGTGCCACACCCGGCACGACGGGCGTTGTCGCGCCTACCGCAGCTCGCGCATGCGCTCCTGCCGGTGCTGGGCGGTGACGCGGTCGACCATGTCGTCCTTCTTGGCGACCCGGTGCAGCACGATGCGACGGAACCCCTGGAACTGCGTGACCCGGTACTCGTAGGTGAAGCTGAGGTACCGGTCGGCCAGGCCCGAGAAGCCGCACGCCACCATGGCGTCGGCGCGGCGCATCGGCTCGGGCAGTGGCACCTCGATCTCCTCGATGTCGCCGTCGTCCGCGAGGGTGAGCGTGCCGCGCTCGAAGCGGCGGACCGTGCGCCCCTGCGCGTCGGTCGACTCCTCGACGGTGGCCCCGAGCTGCTCGACCACGATGTCGCGCACGTTCTCCCAGCGGCGCCCCCCGAAGAAGTGCGCGTCGACGTAGACGCCCTCGGGCTTGACGTAGTTGACCTCGAGGTTGCGCGGCGACGCCCGGATGGCCTCGGCTTCGCGCTTGGCAGCGACCTCTTCCACGGTTGGCGGCGGCGGACGTACCGCGCGAACGGCGGGTTCGTCGTCGCCGGCGCAGGCGAACACCAGGGCGAGCCACATGGCCCCCCGTTAACGGCTCCACGTGAACGTGATCATCCGCTACTTCGCTCAGGTGCGCGAGCTGCGCGGCCGCGACGAGGAGACCGTGACCTTCCCGGCCGGCACGACCGCTGCCAGCGCCTACGCGGCGCTCGGGCTCCCGGTGGCGCTTCCCGTCGCCTTCGCCGTCAACCTGGAGCGCGTGCCGGGCTCCACCGAGCTCCACGACGGCGATGAGCTCGTGTTCCTTCCCCCGATCGGAGGGGGATGATGGTGGAGCTGTCTCCCCACCCCATCGACGTCCGCGCGGTCGAGGCGGCGGTGGCCGGCATCGACTGCGGCGCCCTCCTCAGCTTCGTCGGCACCGCGCGCGACCACAACCGTGGCCGGGTGGTCACCGGCCTGGAGTACGAAGCGTATGCCCCGATGGCCCTGGCGGAGCTCGGCAAGATCCGCGCCGAGATCGCCGAACGATGGCCGGGCGTGCGCCTCGGCGTGGTCCACCGTGTCGGCGCGGTGGCGCTGGGTGAGCCGGCCGTGGTGATCGTGGTGGCCGCCGCGCACCGTGCCGAGGCCTACGACGCCAGCCGCTACGCCATCGAGGAGCTCAAGTCGCGGGTGCCGGTGTGGAAGCGGGAGCACTACGCCGACGGCACCGATTGGATCGCCAACCGATCTTGACCATCCGCTTGCAGGCGCCCCCCCGGCCGTGGGTAAGGTGGCGGCGTCCGGAGCCGTGATGTTCTTCTCCCTCGTCGCCACCCTCGCCTACGCCGACCCGACGCCGCCGCCGATCATCAACGGCGAGTCGGCCGACGAAGACGACTTCCCGATGACCGGCGGGCTGGTCCTCAGCGGCCACTTCGACTTCGGGCGGCAGGGCGAGTACGACGCCACCATGCTCATCTGCAGCTCCACGCTCATTGCGCCGGACGTGGTGTTGGCGGCTGCACATTGCCTGGACCCCGAGGTGATGACCTACGGCATGGGCGAGATCACCGACATGGACTTCCGTTGGTCCCGCCAGGCCGACCTCACCAGGTGGGACGGATCGAGCTCGGTGAAGACCTTCCCCGACGACGCGGCCAAGGCCTGGGACTGGGAGTTCCACGAGGACTTCGACATCAACGGCCTCGGCTACGGCCTGACCGAGAACTTCGACATCGGCATCGTGTTCCTCGAAGAGCCGATCCTCGACGTGACGCCGGCCGTGCTCGTCACCGAGGAAGAAGGTGCGCAGATCGTCGAAGGCGCCGAGGTCGACATCGTCGGTTGGGGCCAGCAGGAGGCCACCGACATGTGGGAGCAGCCCGAACCGGGCACCTACGCGGTGAAGATGCAGGCCCGCACGGTCATCGGCGAGGTCGGCGAGGCCGAGTTCCAGGTCGGCCCCAAGCGCAACGACGGGCGCAAGTGCCACGGGGACTCGGGGGGCCCCACGTTCATGACGGTCGAGTCCGACTCTACCGAGGCGATGCGCCAGATCGGCGTCACCAGCCACGCGTACGACTCCACCGACTGTGACAGCAAGGGCGGCGTCGACACGCGCCTGGACCACTACCTGGCGTGGATCGACGCGCAGATGCGCTCCCGCTGCGGAGACGGCTCGCGCGCCTGGTGCGACGAGGCGGGCATCCTCCCCGCACCCCTCCCCGGCGACGACGAAGGCGACGACAATGGCGACGACGTGGCCGGCGACGACGACGAGATCGGCCTCCAGCCCGGTGGGTGTTCGACGGCGTCGGGCTCGGCCACCGTGGGCGCGGCGGCGATCGCGGTGGGCGCGTTGTTGTTGCGCCGCCGGCGCTGAGCCGAGGGGGGGGGTTGGGCGATGCGGCGCGACCTGCCTCGGGGCGCGGCCGAGTCCGGCCCGCATCGCGCAGGCGACGCGGGATTTCGTATCAGGCCCTGGCGTGGGTGTACGGCGAGTAGCCGCGGTGTCCCGCCCCTCGCCGCGATAGGCCCCGCGGCATGCTCCTGTACCTCACGCTCGCGTGCGCGCCGTACCCCGAGGGTCTCCTCGCCACCCCCGAGGGCGACGGCCCCGTGGTCCGGGTCGACTGGGACGCCAAGCCGCTCCCCGACGTCCCATTTCCGTCCGATCTGGCGACGCGCACCGACGTCCAGAGCCCCACCGGCCTGCGGCTGAACATCCCCACCGCGGCGGCCACGCGCCTGGAGACCGAAGCGCGCGAGAAGATGAACACGATGACCGGCTTCGGCGTGTACGCGCCGCTGTCGGTCGCGTTCGACGCCCCGCTCGACCTCGACAACCTCGCCGCGCGCCACCGCGACGACCCCAAGCGGGGCGCCGAGGCGTTCGCCGACGACGCGGTCCTGGTCATCGACGTCACCCCCGACTCGCCGGACTACGGCAAGCCGGTGCAGCTCGACCTCGGCGAAGGGCGCTTCCCGATGGACGTGCCCAACCCCGACCGGTACTTCCCCAACGACAGCCGCAGCCTGTCCCCGACCCTGGTGTTCGAGACCTACGAGGAGGACACCAACGGCAACGGCGTGCTCGACTGGGGCGAAGACACCGACAACGACGGCGTACTGGACCACCCCAACCTCTACCCGCTCGACGGCGACCCGCGCGAGGACCTCCTCACCTTCTACGAGCGCGAGAGCGACACGCTCCTGATGCGGGTGGTCCGGCCGATGCGCGAGAAGACCACCTACGCGGTGGTCCTCACCAATCGCCTGGTCGGCGAAGACGGCGCGCCCGTGCGCTCGCCGTGGGCGTACGTCCACCACCTGCGCCAAACCGAGGCCCTGCGCCCGCTGGAGCAGGTCCTGCCCGACCTCGGGCTCGGCCTCGGCGACGTCGCGTTCGCCTGGACGTTCACCACCGGCGACGTCACCGGCGACCTGCGCGCGGCGCGCCAGGGTCTGCTCGGCGAGGGCTCATTGGCAGCGCTCGACGAGGAGTTCCCGGAGGGCATCACCGAAGCCGCGGCCCTGCACGAGCTGACCGACACCCCCACGCACACCCTGCCGATCGACGAGCTGCTCGCCGCGTTGGTCGAGCTCGGCCTCTTCGAAGGCGCCAGCGCCGACGCGCTGATGGCCAACTACGGGGCGTTCGGGAGCAACGTCGTGGGCGGCGCGTTCACCACGCCCAACTTCTTCGCCGACCTCGACGGCACCCAGGCCGCCTGGCCGGCCGCCGACGACAGCGACGACCTGTGGGCCCTGGACGCCCACACGGGCAGCTACCAGGCGCGCGGCGAGCGGGTGATCTTCACGTGCGTGCTCCCCAAGGGCGTGCCGCAGCCCGTGCCGGTGGCCTCGTTCGGCCACGGGTACGGGTCGAGCCGCTTCGACTTCCTGGGCTTCGCGTGGGCCTTCAACCGCATGGGCTGGGCGGCCTGCGCGTTCGACTACCCCGGCCACGGCCCCACGGTCGACGCCGACCTCGAGGCGATCCTCGTGCCGGTGTTGACCGGCAAGGGCCTGGTCTCGTTCTACGACCACCTCAAGGACAGCCGCTACCGCGACCTGGACAACGACGGTCGCGGCGACTCGGGCGGCGACCAGTGGACCGCAGACGCGTTCCACACCCGCGACATGGTGCGCCAGGCCGCGCTGGACCACGCCCAGTTCATCGACAGCGCCATGGCGTGCGGCACCGGCAAGATGTCGCTCCCCGACGGTGGCACCGCGGTCGCCTGCGACTGGGACGGCGACGGCACCGCGGACATGGGCGGGCCCGACGTCCCCTACTACACGCTCGGCGGCTCGCTGGGCGGGATCAACACCGCCGTCGCGGCCGCGATCATCGACGAGGTCGAAGCGTGGGCGCCCATCGTCGCCGGCGGCGGCCTGGTCGACGTCGCGGCGCGCACCGAGATCGGCGGCGCCGTCGAGGCGATGCACGGCCGCCTGATGTCGCCGCTGTTCGTCGGCTACCCCCAGGACGACGGCAGCCTGCAGATCGTCCAGGTGGTCAACTCGGTGCGCGACATGGAACAGCGCGTCGTCGCCACCGTGCCGAGCGTGCCCGCGGGCGGGCGCGTGGTGCTCGAGAACCTCGACAACGGCGAGGTCCGCGAAGGCTTCATCCCCACCGACGGCCGCTTCCGCCTCGGCGTCCCTGCCGACGCGGCCGGCGCGTGGGAGAAGGCGCAGCTCGCGTCGCTGCCCGCCGAGGGGGTGCCCGAGGGCGGCCCCCGCTACCCGCTCCCCGACACGGCCGCGGCGGGCGATCGCCTGCAGGTCACGCTCTACGACGCCGACGGCGTCGAGGTCGCCGTGGTCGACACCTTCGAGTCCGACGTCCTGTTCCAGGGGGTCACCTACGAGGCCGGGCAGCCGCTGGTGGCGCTGGCCGAGGGCCTGGGCAAGATCCGCGGGAGCCCGGAGCTGCGCCGTACGGCGTTCATCTTCGGCGCGGTGCTCGAAGCCGGCGACCCGATCGCCTACGCCCGCCGGCTCACCGAAGACCCGTACGACGGCACGCCCCGCAACATCCTGTTGGTGCCCACCCCGGGCGACACCATCGTGTCGGTCAACGCCGAGATCGCGCTGGTGCGCGGCGCCGGCTGGCTGGACGACACGGTGGTCGACGAGCGGTACGGCACCACGGTGGACCGGTTCCTCATCGACCGCCGCGTGGTCCAGGGCCTCGAGGAGCACGGCCCCTACACCGACACCAACGGGGCCTCCTGCTTGTTCGACGCCGACGACCTCGACAACGGCACCGACGGCACCGGCGCCCCCTCCGACGCGCCGCTCCGGGTGACCGTCTCCACCGACGCCGGGGTCAGCGCGATGCGCCTCCCGTACGTCCGCACCACCGGCACCCACGGGTTCACCCTCCCCGAGCCCGATCAACCCTTCGACATCAGCACGTTCATGGTCATGCAGATCGCCAGCTACTTCCAATCCGGCGGGCAGACGCTGTCCGACGACGTGTGCCTCGAAGACGCGAGCTGCGCGTGGATCCCCGCGCTGCCGGTGGCCGAATGAGCCCGCTCCTCCTCGCCGCCTGGGCCACGTCCGCCCACGCCGCCGACGTCCCCGCCGCACCGCCGTCCCCTCCCCCGGCCCGGGAGCCGCTCCAGATCCACGTCCCGGCCGAGCTGCGCGTCGTGGGCACCCTGCCCCCCGCGGAGCTCGTGGTCGACTCCGAAGGCCACACGCTCGGGCAGGGGTTCGTGCTCGACACCCGCTTGCGGCTCGGGCTCGACGCAAAGTGGAAGGGCGTGATGGCCCGCACCGAGTGGGACCTGTTCGACAGCCAGATCGCCGGCGACGGGTGGGACATCCGCGGCGTCGAGGACGCCCGCCATCGGGAGAGCACCGACCCGTTCGCGAGGCCCGACGTGTTCACCGCCCGCCGCGCCTCGTTGACCGGGCGCATCGGCCCCGTCGGCCTGGAAGGCGGCCTCGTCACCTCGCACTGGGGCCTCGGCATGCTCGCCAACGACGGCGCGCACGACCCCGAGTTCGGCCGCAACGACTTCGGCGACCGCGTGCTGCGCCTGCGCGTCGGCACGCGCCCCTGGGAGGGGCACCCGCTCACCATCGCGGTCGCGGGCGACCGGGTGATCGAAGACGAGAACGCCGACTGGAGCCCGCTCGAGGGCGGCGAAGCGGCGTGGCAGGCCATCGCCACCGTGCTGTACGGCGAGGCCGACCGCTCCCGGGCGGGCGTGTACTACGTCTACCGCGACCAACTCGAGCTCGACGCGGTGCGCCACACCCAGGCCCACGTGGTCGATCTCTACGGCGATTGCCCGTTCCCCGTCGGCAGCGCGACGGTCCGCGTGGCCGCGGAAGGCGCCATGGTGATGGGCGAGACCTCGCGTGCCCAGAGCTACTCCAGTCGCGACGGCCTCACTCTCCAGAACGGCGGGGTCACCGCGCTCGTCGAGGCCAGGCTCAGCCCGATCCCGCTCCGTGTCGCGGTACGCGGCGGGTGGGCCAGCGGCGACGCCGATCCCGACGACGGGCAGAGCGGCGACTTCGCGTTCGACCGCGACTTCGATGCCGGCATGGTCCTGTTCGACGAGCTCCAGGGCGCCCTCGACGCCGCGACCTACGCACAGCTCAGCGACCCCGAGCACAGCGGCGGTGCCCCCGACGGCGCCGAAGCGCTCGTCGGCGAAGGAGCCCTGCGCGCCGCCAGCTTCGTCCAGCCGGTGGTCGAGCTCACCGCCACGCCGTGGCTCAGCGTGAAGGCCGGCGCCACGGTGGGCTGGGCCTCCAAGCCCGTCCAGGCGGCGTACCCGACCTACCGGGCCGGCGGTGTGCCGACCAACCACCTGGGGCAGACCACCTCGGGCTACGACCTCGGCACCGAGCTCGACTGGGCGGTCAAGCTGGGCGACGTCCCGTTCGGCAAGGGCGACCACCGCCCGACGCCGGCGCTGCTCGTCCAGGGTGGGCACCTGTTCACCGCCGACAACCTGGGGGGTTCTACGGTGCACCTGGTGTCGGTGGCGGCGCGCGTCCGCATCTGAGGGCCGATGGGCGGTGCGCCGCGACCGTCCGCTCGTCGTGCCGCGCCGCCGCGCACCGCAGCGCGTCGCGCGCACGACCCCGCTCGTCGAGCGACCGGTCGCGGCGCGACGCCCAAAGGCGCCTACGTCGGGCGATAGACGCCGACGAAGTAGATGGCGGCCGGGCCGGGCAACGGGATGTGCTGCCGCGCCTCGATGGCAAAACCGCCGGCGCGGATCTTGCCGTCGACCACCGTGGCGTCGGACTCGTGGTAGTGCCCGGAGAAGCCCGCGAGGCGCCGACCGAAGCGGTACAGCGCGTTCTCGGTGGGGAGGCTGACCAGGAGCTTGCCACCCGGCCGCAGAACCCGCCGGAAGAAGGCGAGCACCTCGGTCGGGTCGTCGATGTGCTCCAGCACCTCGGCGGCCACGATCACATCGACGCTGCCGGGCTCGACGTCGGCGCTGGCCGCTTCGGGCGACAACAGCGTGACCCCGTTGAGGCCCCGCTTGTCGCGCCACAACCGCGCCGCGGTGAGCACGAGGTCGACCCCGACGACCGAGCTGGCGCGGGCCAACGCTGCTTCGAACAGCACACCGGTGCCGCACCCGTAGTCGAGGACGCGGCCGCCCTGGGGGGTGTGGGCGGCGAGGAGGCCGGCCATGACCTCCACCCGGCGCCACGCCATCCAGCGCAAGAGCGGGTTGGGGTGCAGGTAGCTGGGGATCGCCATCTCGTCGCGATCTTCGTCCTGAAGCGCGGCCGCCATGTCGCGCAGGGTGGCGGCGTCGATCCTATGCATCGGCATCCCACGGGTCGCCCAGGCGCGGCAGGTAGCGCCGGACGAGGTACAGCTCCTGCTCCTGCACACTGCGCAGGCGCGCCACCATCAGCGCGATCTGGCCGAGCCCGAACACCAGGATGGCCAGCCCGAAGAGGAAGGACGCGACGAAGCCCGCCCAGATGTGCGGGCTGAACTGGCCCGAGCTGAGGCGGTGCCACACGAAGAACCCGCCGAACCCCGCCGCCCCGCCGAGCAGCGCGAGCGTGAGGTTGTCGAACAGGATGCCCGGGGAGTAGTCGCGGATGAAGCCGAAGATGATGCCGAGCGTGCGCCACCCGTAGTTCCACAGGTTGCTCGCGACGCGGCTCTTGCCGAACTCGCGCACCCCGCGCACCTTCATCGGCATCTCGCGCAGGCGCAGGCCCTTCTGCGAGAGGACCAGGAAGCTCTCCTGGGTGTAGGTGAAGCGACCAAGGAGGACCAGGCGCAGCATGGTCTCCCGGTTGTAGCACCGGAAGCCGCAGCTCACGTCCTCGAAGCGCTGCTTGATGAGCGTGCTGATGATGCGCGCCATGCCCCAGTTGCCGAGCCGCTTGACCCCCGGCATGTCGGGCACCAGGGCCTTGTCGAGGAAGCGCGACGCGGTGACGAAGTCCGCCTCGTCGCGCACCACGGGCACGACGATCTTCGCGATGTCCTCGGGCGCGAACTGCCCGTCGCTGTCGATGTTCACGGCGAGATCGACCCCGCGGCGCAGCGCCTCGGCGAGGCCGGTCTGCAAGGCGGTGCCCACGCCGAGGTTGCGGCCGTGGCTCACCACGCTGGCGCCCGCGGCGCGCGCAAGCGCGACCGTGTCGTCGGTGGAGCCGTCGTCGACGACCAGCATCTCGACCGAGCCGATGCCGTCGATCGTGCGGGGCACCCGCGCCAACACGTCGGCGATGGTCGCCGCCTCGTTGAGCGCGGGCATCATCACCAAGAGGCGCAGGGGGCGGGGGGACCGCATGCGGGGGGTTCCGGGGGGGCGCTGCGGCTAACACGCCGGCAGAAGCCGGCTACGGCTTCGGACGGCGTCGGTTGCGCTCGTGATCGTCGGTCACGACGAAGCTGAGCTCGGCGAGGTCGCTCTCGTTGCGAGGCAGGCTCTCCAGGTAGCCCGAAGCACGCAGGAGCTCGTCGAAGCCCCCCTCGGGCGCGCCCGGCGCCGCCGCGACCCCGCCCGCGACGAGCGCACGGTCGAGCGCCGCGTTGGCGCTCTTGAGCTGCGTCGCGAGCGTGGCCAGCACACACTCCCGCCAGGCGGTCCGGGCGTCGCCGCGCAGGCCCAGGAACGCGTCCTTGTCCATGCGGTAGAGCCACCCGGCGGTGGCGGCCACACACGACGCCGTGCGGGGCGCCGGGTCGACCAGCGTGTTGGCGCCGAACTGCTGCCCCGCCCCGAGCCGCACGAGCAGCTCGGCACGGTCGCCGCGCACGTTGCGCAACACGTCGATGTCGCCCTGCGCGACCAGGTACATCGAGCTCCCCACCTCGCCCTCGAGCACCAGGACGCGCCCCTCCTCGAACGGTTCGGCGGCGAAGCCCTGGGCCAGGAGCTCCTCGAGCTCCGGCTCCATGTGGCGGAGTCCGGGCAGCTCACGCAGGATCGGCCCCACCGGCGGGCACGGCGTGGACGGGAGGCCCGGTCGCAGCGTGCGCCAGAGGCGGACCAGGGCCCCCGGCTCCCGCCGCGCAACCGCCGCGGTGGCCCCCTGCGCCACCTGCGCCACGCGCGCGTTGGTGGCGGCGATGCGGCGACACAACGAGCGCTGCGCCTGCTCCAAGAGTGCGTCGTACACGCGGCTCTTGGCGAAGCGGAGGGTGCGCAGATCGGGCACGGAGAGCGTGAGCACCTCGGTGGGGCGGGCCGCCTTCACCGACGCGGTGCGGATGCTCCCGGCCACGAACGCGCCCGCCTCGCCGATGAGATCGGGAGCCCGGATGCGGCCCACCTCGCGCAGGTTGGCATGCGCGACCAGCTCGCCGAGCAGCACGATGGCCAGCTCGTCCACCGCGGCGCCCTGCGCCCAGACCAGCTCGTTGGTGTCGAACTTTTCGCGCCGAAACAGCGGCGCCGCCCGATCGAGCTCGTGGCGGGGCACCTTGGCGAAGAACGGGAGGAGCGACAGCTCCTCGGCGATGGTGGCCATCGGCCCCCCATATTCCACCCGGAGGCGAGTCGGCGGGCCGGGCAAGACGCGGCGACCCGGGGCGCGGGTCGGCGTCCTCGGGCGGGGGGGCAGACGCGGCGCGGGTGGTCGACGAAACGAAGTCACCCCCGGGTCCTGCCGGGCCGGGTGAACTTGGCGTTCGCTCCCCCGCCGGGTCGCCGCAAGCGGCGACCCGGCGCTCCGCTCAGCCAATTCCCCCCGACCCGTCACCCGCCGCGTCACCGAACCGCACGACGGCGGCGGCGTCTGGCACAACGGGGGGACGCCGAACCGCGAGGGTCTGGCTGCACCGGCCCGCGGTCGGTGGGCGCGACGATGGTGAGCGGCGCCGGGTCGCGCTCCGCGCCGCCAATTCCCCCCCACCCGTCACCCGCCGCGTCGGGGGCTCGGAGTCAGTACGCTGCCGCCCGAAGCACGTTGGCCGGCGACGGGTCGGCGCGGAACGCGTCGAGGAGCCGCGCGCCGGGCGAGCGGCCGGTGGCCACGATCTCGTCGACGGGATCGAGCAACGCTTCGTCCTCGCCGATGGCGCGGAGCCCCTGCCGGGCCAGCCCCGTGAGCTCCGACGCCCACGCGGCGAGCGGGCGACCGCCCCAGCGCCCCTCGAGGCCCTCGCGGGCCGCCAGGGCGAATCCTTCCTCGCGGCTGCCGGTGTGCGCCTCGGCGAACGCCCGGCCGAGCCGCCGCGTGTCCTCGAGCGCCCCGTACAACAGACCGGCCCACAACGCGCAGAAGCCGATCGCCGCGCCGAGCGGCACCGCGTCGGCGCTGCGCAGCTCGATCGTGCGCTTGACCCGCACCTCGGGGAACACGCTGGTCTGGTGCAGCGCCCAGTCGGCCGCGCTCGGGAAGTGGCCGTCGATCCCGTCGGTCATCCACCGGCGGAAGGTGGCGCCGCCGCTGGGCCGCCAGGCGCCGTCGCGCACGTAGAACATCATCGGCGCGTCGAGCAGGTACTCCACCCAGCCGCGGTGGCTGTAGCCGTCGCGCACCTGGGCCGGGAACCCGGTGCGCCGCGGGTCGACCCGCGTCCAGATGTGGCCGCGGTAGCTCATCCACCCGAGCTCCCGCCCCTCGCCCAGCGGCGAGTTGGCAAACAGCGCGACGTTGAGCGGCGCGAGGTCCAGCGAGGCGTGAAACTTGCGCGCGCAGTCCTCCTCGTCGGCGTAGTCGAGGTTGACCTGCACGCAGCAGGTGCCCTTCATCATCCAGTGGGCCAGGTCGCCGTACTGGGGCAGGAACTCGCGCATGATCGCGTACCGGCCCTTGGGCACGAACGCGATGTCGTCGATCCGCGCGTAGGGCGTGAGGCCCACCGCCGTCCAGTGCAGGTCGTGCCCGCGGACGATGTCGTGGAGGAGCGCGTGGTTGCGCCGCACCTCGGCCGCGAGGTCGCCGAGGCGGCGGAACGGCGCCCCCGAGAGCTCGACCTGCCCGCCCGGCTCCAGCGTGATGGACGCACCCTCGCCCACCAGCTCGACGAGGTGTTCGCCTTCGCGTTTGCCCTTCCAACCGAGGCGCGCCTGGAGCTCGCCGAGGATCCAGCGGATGCCGTCGTCGTCGAAGTACCCGACCGATCGACCGTCGCCGCGGAGCACGGCACGTTCGTACTCGCCGCCGACGAGCCAACGTTCGCGGGGGGTGTGGTAGGCACGGTAGGAGTCGACGAGGGAGTCGAGGGTGAGGCGATCGGCCATGTCCGGGCCGCGTCACCCGCGCCGGTCCCGGCGGCAAGGGATATGCTCCGGTCATGTGGCTCGCCCTGCTGTTCGCCTGCATTCCCGTGCTCCACAGCCCGGGCGAAGCGATGTCCGACGAGTACGTGATGCCGCAGAACGCGTGGCCGGCGGCCGAGTCGGTGCCCGCCATCGAGGGCGAAGGGTTCGGGCTCGGCGAGGTGGTCGAGCACCGCTCCGGCCCCGACCAGAACGGGGACACCGTCGACCTCTGGCAGTTCTACGGCCAGGTGTGGGTGATGGACGTCTCGACCATCTGGTGCCAACCCTGTCAGGACATGGCCGCCACCCTCCAGGAGACGGCCGACGCCTACAAGGACCAGGGCTTCGTCTACGTCACGGTGCTCGCGGAGAACGAGCTCGGCTCGGTCCCGGAAGAGGCCGACCTCGACTTCTGGGCCGAGACCTGGGGCATCGTCGATCAGCCCGTCGTGTCCGACACCGAGGGCTTCACCGCGCCCATCACCGGCGGGCAGTTTCCGCTCCTGTTGGTCATCGATCGGGACCTCACGGTCGCCGCCCAGGTGCTCGTGCCCGAAGACGCGCAGCTGCGCGAGGCGGTCGAGGAACTGCTGTAGGGTGGGGCGCCAGCGACCGTTGGGCGCGTCGGGCGGGCGTGGCCAGGCGCAACGACCGTCAGCGCTCCGGGCCACTGTCCCATGATCGCGGCGTGGCTCTGGTGGGTGGCGATCGCGGCCGCGGATCCGCTCGACGCGCTCGATCCGGCGACGCGTGGCTTCTACGCACGCGCCGAAGCGCAGGAGGCCGCAGGGCAGTTCTCGAGCGCCGCGAGCTTCTACCGCCTCGTGCTCGGCCACGACCCGAGTTTTGTCCCGGCGCGCCTGGGCCTCGGGCGCGCATTGGAGGCCCAGGCCCTGCGCACCGAAGCCGAAGCCCTGTACCGCGAGCTGCCCGGCGACCCCGATCTCATCGAGGCCCTGGCGACGCTGTACGAAGCCGACCGGCCGGAGGAGGCGCTGGCCGCGTGGCGGGAGGTCGCGGTGGTGCGGCTCGGCGACCCCGCGCCGTGGCTGCACCAGGCGCGGCTGTTGTCCCGCCTCGGGCAGCTCGAGGAGGCGCACGCCGCCTGGCAGACCTACGTTCAACTGCTGCAGACCGCGGAGCCCGACGGCGCCACGCTGCTGGCGCTGGTCGACGCCGACCCCGCCGCCGGCGAGGCGCTCCTCGCCGCGTACCTGGAGGCGGTCCCCAACGGCGAGGCCGCGGCCGAGGCGCGCCTGCGCCTGGATCGCCTCGAGGTCGAGGCGGCCGCCGCGCGCATCGACCTCGGCGCCGACGAACCCCTCGGCGCCGAGCTGGTGCCGCTGGCCGCGCGGCTGGAGGGGGCGCTGGCCACCGGCGACGTCACCGGCGCTCGGGCG
>SXOM01000368.1 GCA_005776735.1 Pseudomonadota bacterium | reverse complement strand
GGCCGCACCGCGAGCGCGGGCGCGGCGAGGTTGACCCCGATCCCGAGGGTGAGCCCGGCGGCCCAGGCCCCGGCCAGGAGCCCGGCGCCGGCGACCAGGAGCACGGGGCTCCGCACACACGGCGCGAGCGTGGCCGACAGCGCCACGAGCACCGGCGCGCCTTCTCGGGCCGCGCGTGCCAGCGCCGCCCGGACGTACGGTCCGGTCCGGACGGGGTGGAGATCGGTGACGCCGCGGTCCGGTCCCCGCACGACCTGGTCGAAGGTGCCGAGGCCGAGCCACGCCACCGCCAAGAGTGCGAGGCGCACCCACAAGGCGACCGCCCCTTGGGCCCGCAGCGGCCCCGCCAGCTCGACGAACGCATACAACCCAGGGGCAACCAGCGGTACTGCCGCGCCCGCCACGACCGCCGCTCCGAAACGCCACGCCCCGCCGAGCGGTCCGCCCCCACGACGCGCCCGCGTGAGGAAGTCGACACGAACATGGGGGTTTGTTGCTCTTGACATTTTCCGTGCACGGTCTATCGTGCGCCCCGTTCCGACACCCCTCCTGGAGGTCCCGTGCGCTCGCTGCTCCTGCTCCTCCCGCTCTTCGCCGCTCCCGCGTTCGCGGCCGATCCTGCCGTCGCCGTCGCCGACGACGACGACGACTTCTTCACCGAGAAGCCCGCCGAAGAGAAGGGTGCCAACGCCGGCGTCCCCACCGGCGACGCGTTCGGCGACGAGGAGGGCTTCGAGATTCCGAAGGCGCCGCCGCCCGAAGCGAAGGTGGTGGTCAAGGACCCGGAGCGTGATCTCGGCGCGCCGGGCGGCAGCACCGCCATGCCGGTCAACACCGCGGGCGCCAAGCTCCTGAGCGACAACTGGGCGCCGACCGTCGTGGTCGCCGACCAGGACGTCGTGGTGGTCGAGATGCCGGTGCTCTACGGCACCAGCAAGAAGGACTTCGACGGCACGGCGTACTGGCTGATCGCCGAGGTGTACGCCGACGGCAAGAAGGTCGCCGAGTCCCGGGCGAACATCACGCGCGACGCGCTCGGCGACAAGGGCCCGTCGGTCCAGTTCTTCCGGCTCACGGCGCCGGTGGCGGCCGCGTCGGGGGTGCTCGAGGTCAAGGTGTCGAAGTCGCCGCAGGGTGGGAAGAACGAGCTGTTGTTCACCCGCTCGGTCAAGTACACCGTCCCCGGGTAGGCGCCGCCGCCCCGGGAGCGCCCGCACCGCACCGCGAGGGCCGCCGGACCGGGCTCGACGAGCGGCCGGTCGCGGGCCCTCGCCCACGCTTCACCCCACGTCGACCCGCAGCCGAAGGACCACCGGAGCGCGGGCGGGCAGCCGCACCTCGACCCGACAGGTACCGCCCTCCTGGGCCACGACGACGTCGGCGGCGCCGAGCCCCCAGCGCAGGAGGATGGCGCGGGCTTCGCGCTGGAGGGTCGGCGCGAGGTGCTCGTGGGCCAGGCGCCCGGTCAGGGCGTCCTCCAGGGCGGCCTGGAGCTCGCCGCCGAGCGCGCTCGGCACGGCGGGGCCCGGCCGGGGGGGCGACGACGGGGAGGCCCGCGGCGGGAGGGTGCGGCGGCCGTTGGGGCGGTCGGCCACCTACACGCGCTCGCCGCGCAGGGTGTTGGCGAACCCGCGGGTCACGCGGACCTGGACCCACTCGCCGACACACGAAGGATCGCCGGGGAAGTTCACCGTCTTGAAGGTGCTCGTGCGCCCGCACACCACGCCCTCGTCGTGCGCGGAGGGCCCCTCGACGAGCACGCGCTGGACGGTGCCGACGAGCCGGGTGTGCTCCTCGAGGGCGACCTCGCGTTGGCGGGCCTGGAAGCGCTCCAGGCGGGCCTGGGCGACCTCGGCGGGCACCGCGTCGTCCAGGAGGCGGAGGGCCGGCGTGCCGGGGCGGGGGTTGTACGCGAAGCTGAAGCTCGCCTGGAACCGCGCTTCTTCGAGGAGCAACATCGTCTGGTCGAAGTCGGCGTCGGTCTCGCCGGGGAAGCCGGTGATCACGTCGGTGGTGAGCACGAGGTCGGGGCGCGCGGCGCGTAGCGCGGCGACCACCTCGAGGTACCGCTCGCGGGTGTAGAAGCGCTTCATGCGGCGCAGGACCGCGTTGCTGCCGCTCTGCACGGGCAGGTGCAGGTGGGACGCGAGCCGCGGCAGGTCGCGGTAGCAGGCCACCACGTCGTCGCCGATGTCGCGCGGGTGGGACGTGGTGTAGCGGAGCACCTCGACGCCCGGGACCTCGTGCACCACCCGGAGCAGGTCGGCGAAGGTGGGATGGCCGGGCGACTTCAGGCCGTAGGAGTTGACGTTCTGGCCGAGGAGCGTGACCTCGCGCACGCCGCGGGCCACCAGCGCGCGCACCTCGCCGAGCACCTCGCCCAGCGGACGGCTCACCTCGTCGCCGCGCGTGGCGGGCACGATGCAGAAGGTGCACTTGTTGTCGCACCCCTTCTGGATGGTGACGAACGCCGCGAGCTGGCCCGCCGACTCGGGGTCGACGTCGCTGGAGAACGTGTAGTCCGCGGCGTCGAGGAACTCGGTGTCGAGCACCCGGCGGGTCTTGGCGGCCTCGACCATGTCGGCGATGCGGTGCACCGCGTCGGGACCGAACACAAGGTCGACCTTGGGGTATTTCTTGTAGAGCGCCTCGCCTTCGACCTGGGCCATGCACCCGGCGATGCCCACGGTCAACGACCGCCCCCGCTTCTGCGGCAAGACCCGCCCGAGGAAGCTGTGCAGCTTCTGCTCTGGCTTTTCACGCACCGAGCAGGTGTTGATCAGCACCACGTCGGCGTCCTGGAGCTCCTCGGTCGCGACAAAGCCGTCCTTCCCGAGCAACGCGCGCATCTTGCCCGAGTCGTCCTCGTTCATCTGGCAGCCGAAGGTCTTGATGTACACGCGGGGCATCGCCCGGGGGCTAACACAGGCCCGGTGGGCGGTGCGGCGCGACCGTCCCGAAGCGCGACGGAGGCTGGTCCGCACCGCGCGCTTGGTTCAGTTCTCCGCGTAGATCCAGCCGTACCACGCCGTCGTCGCGCTGGCCTCCAGCGTCGTCGGTGTCGGGACCAGTCCCAGCGGGGCCGCGAAAGGGACCACGACGGTGAGCCGGAGCACCGGGTCCGGGTCCCCCGGCTCCTGCTGCGCGACGACGTCGGTGCACCCCAGACCGTGCGCCTGGAGGGCGACACACGCCGCTGCCACGGCGGCCGCCTCGGGGTCGGCCGGCGCGCCCGCCGCGAGCCGGACGCCCCTCCCCGCGGCCACCCGGACGTGCATCCACCGCGTCATGTAGACGCTCCAGTCGAGCAACCCGAAGATCACGACCAGGAGCACCGGGAGCACCAGCGCGTACTCGATCGCGGCGGCACCGCGCCGGCCCGCGCGGCTCACGAGCCCTCCAACCGCGCGGTCACCGCCGCGGAGAGCTGGGCCGGCACCGGGACGAGCGTCGACCCGCCCACGTACGGGGTGGTGATGGTCACCTGGATGGCGTCGCCCACACTCAGGGGCATCGCCGCGACGACCACCTCCGCCGCGCCAGCGTCGCGCCCCAGCGCCGCCAGGCCGGCACGGGCGCGGGCCTCCGCGACGCCGGCCGGGTCGCGGC
>SXOM01000054.1 GCA_005776735.1 Pseudomonadota bacterium | reverse complement strand
TGCTCGTGGGGGCGGGCATCGGATGGTGGGGCGGCGCGCCCGCGGTGGCGCTCCGTGCGGGCCTCTCCGCCATCGCGGCCATCCCCGGCCTCGCGTTGGTGCTGCTCCTGCTCCTGGTCACCGGGCCCGGGCCGGGCGGGCTCGCGCTCGCGGCGGGCCTGGTCGCGTTCCCGGCCACCGCGACGGCGTTGGCCGACCGCGTGCAGGCGCTCCGGGGGGCGGAGTTCGTGGTGGCGGCGCGGGGCCACGGCCTGTCCGACGCCCGCGTCTTGTGGTGGCACCTCGTGTGGATCAACGGCCGCGGCCTGCTCGCCCGCGAGGCGCTCGCCACGCTCGGCCAGGTGCTCGTGCTCGACGTGACCTTGTCGTACCTCGGGAGCTTCGGGGTGGCGGAGCCGGCCTCCTCCTGGGGCAACATGATCGCCCACGCGGTCGGGAGCGGCTCGCCGAACGTCTGGACGTGGGCGGCGCCGGTGGCGGCCACCCTGTTGACCCTGTGGGCCACGGTGTACGACCCGGAGGCCCGGTGAGCACGCTCGCGGTGCACGGGCTGACCGTCGCGCACGGCGAGCGGCGGCTGGTCGACGGCGTGTCGTTCTCCCTCGACGCCGGCCGCGTGGTCGCGCTGGTGGGCGCCAGCGGCTCGGGAAAGTCGATGACCCTGCGCGGGCTCCTCGACCTCGCCCCGACCCGGCCCGGTCGGGTGGCCGGGACGGTCACGCTCGACGGGAGGCCGGCCTCGGCCGCCGAGGTGCGCCGCCACTGCGGCCTGCTCCTGCAGGATGCGCGCGCGGCGCTCGACCCGCTCCGGACCGTGGGCGACCAGGTGCGCCTGGCGGCGCTGCACGCCGGGGCCACGGTCGACGCGCCCGCGCTCCTCCGCCGCCTCGGCCTGGGGGCCGCCGCCGGCGACGCGTGGCCCCACGAGCTCTCCGGCGGGATGGCCCAACGCGCCGCGCTGGCGGTGGCGCTGGCGCGCCGGAGCACGTTCCTGCTCTGCGACGAGCCGACCTCCGCGCTCGTCGCGCACCTGCAGGTCGAGCTCGTGCAGCTCCTCCGCGAGCTCGATGGCGTCGGCGTGCTCCTGCTCACCCACGACCTGCGCCTGTTGCCGGGCCTCGCCGACGAGGTGCTGGTCATGGAGGCCGGCGCCATCGTCGACCGAGGGCCGTCGTTGGCCGCGTTGCGCGGCCCCGGCCGGGCCCTGGTCGAAGCGACCGCGCGCATCGCGGGGCCCGCCTTCGCCGCGGCGGCGGGGCTCGGATGACGCCGCTCCTCGAGGTCCGTTCGCTCCGGGTCGTACACCGCCGGCCGTGGAGCCTCCGACCGCCCACGGTCGCGGTCGACGAGGTCGACCTGGTCGTCCGCGGCGGCGAGGTCGTCGGCCTGGTCGGCGAGAGCGGCTGCGGCACGACCTCGCTCCTGCGGGCCGCCTGTGGGCTTGTGCCCCGGGCCGGGGGGAGCGTGCGCCTGCTCGGGGTCGACCCGGCGATCGCCGGCCGGCCGCCCCCGCGCGCCCAGCTCCTCGTCCAGGACGCCGCGGCCGCGCTCAACCCCCGGCTCACGGTCGAGGGCTGGCTGCGGGAGTCGGCCCGGGTGCACCAGCCCGACCACCCCGAGCGGGTCGAAGCGGCGCTCGCCGCGTACGGCCTGGTGCACCGCCGCGATGCGCTCCCTGGCGCGCTCAGCGGCGGCGACCAGCGCCGCGTCGGCCTCGCCGCGCTGTCGCTCGCCGAGCCGCGAATCGTCCTGGCGGACGAGCCCACCGCGGGCCTGGACGCGGCGCGCAAGGGGGAGCTGCTCGACCAGCTCCTCGGCGAGCGTGCGCCCGACCGCGCGCTGGTGCTGGTGACCCACGACCTGTTGCTCGCGCGGCGCGTCTGCAGCCGCCTGGTCTTCCTGCACGCCGGTCGGGTGGTCGAAGATGTCGCCATCGACGCGCTCGCCGACGTGCAGAGCGCGCCCGCCCGACGCCTGTGCCGCGCGGGCGGCATCCTCCCGGAGCCCCGATGATCCTGTGGTTCGCCGTGGCGTGGGCCGCCGACACGCCCGACTGGCACCTCGCGCAGGCGCGCCAGTTCCAGAAGCGCGGGTGGCTCGCCGACGCCGACACCGAGACCCGCGCCGGCCTCGCGCTCGACCCCGCGCACGTCGAGCTCAACACCATCTGCGTGGAGCTGGCGCTGCCGGTCGGCGACGTAGACCGTGCGCTCCGCTGCGCGCAGAGCGGCGCCGCCGCCGACGTGGGCGACCTCGATCGCCGGGCGCAGCTCGCCCAGGTCGAGGCGTGGTTGCGGGCGAACTTCGGCTGGGTGGAGCTCCGCGGCCCCGAGGGGGTGCCCCGGGTCCGGCCCGCGCTCACGAGCACCGGCCTGCAGCTCGACACGGCGCTGCAGCAGTTCACCGCCGACACGACCGCCCGCCTGCACGCCGGTGTCGTGCTCCCGGCGCGCGTGGCGCTGCCTGCCGGGGACTACACGCTGCTCGGCCACGCGCTCCACGTCGAGCCGGGCCAGACCTCGGTGCTCACCCTCCCGCCCACCGATTTCGCCGCGGCCGCCGGTCGCGGCCGCCGGCTCGACGTCGCGATCGGTGCCATCGCCTTCTCGGGGTACGACCTCGAGAACCAGCGCCCCGGCGCGCAGGTCGACCTGCGCTTCTCCGCCCCGGCGGGCCCGGTGCGCCTCGCGGTCGGCGCGAGCTGGGAGGCGCGGGCCTACGCCAACGCGGCCGACCAGGACACCTTCGCGCCCAACACCGCCGGCGGCACGGCGTTCCTGGTGGTGCCGCTCGAGCTCGGCGGTGCGCTCCTCCTCGCGCCGGCGGTGGGCCTCCGCGCCGCCATGGCGCCGGGCCTCCGCCTCGCGTGCGACGACTCGACGGCCCCGTTTGTGTGTCGGCCCGATCGTGCCGGCGAAACCGAGCTCGGGGTGTACGCCAACGGCGCCGCGCTCACGCCGACCGGCGAAGTGAGCGTCGAGCTCAACCTCGGCCGCGTGGTGCTCGGCCTGCGCGGCGCGGTGGGCCACGTCTTCGCCGTGCTCCCCTCCCCGGGCCAGGTGCAGACCGCCGCGGGGCTCCTGCCGTTCCAGAGCGAGCCGGGGGTGCTGGAGGGGGGGGCCTACGGCGTGGCGGCGAGCGTCGGCATCGGGTTGTGATCGGTTCCCTCACCAGCCCTTCACATCGATCCGTCGCCGTCCGGCTACTACACCGTATGCTGAGCTTGCTGCTGTGGGCGGGATGCGCCACCGAGCCGGGGGCGGACGACTCCGCCTCGGTGCAGGCGACGCTCGCGCTCACCACCGGCGAGACCGTCGGCAGCGTGGTCACCGTGACCTGGGACGTGCAGGGCGAGCTCAGCGCCCTGCGTATCGAGTACGGGGTCGGCGACACGCTCGACCGCGCGACGACGCTGGAGGCCCCCGACGCCGCGGGGTCCACCGCGCTCTACGGCCTGCCGTACGACGTGCCGGTGCACGCGCGGCTGGTGGGCGAGCTGGCCGACGGCCGCACCTTCACCACGGCGGCGGGCGCCGTGCGCACCGACCCCGCGCCCACGGGTGTCCCGGCGATGACGGTGTCGGGCGCGGTGGCGGCGTGGCCCGGCGAGTTCCTCGTCACCAACACCGTCGGCGCCTCCTTCTGGGTCCTGGCACTCGACAGCGAAGGCCGCGTGGTGTGGGCCTGGGAGCCGGAGCTCGGCGAGGACGAGTACATCATGCGCGCCCGCCTGGCCGAAGAGGGCGACCGCTTCTATGTCCTGGTGGCCCACCACGGCGACACCATGGAGGGCAGCCAGAACCGCATCCTCGTGCGTTCGCTCGACGGCGCCGACCTCGGCACCCTCGACTGGCCCAACGCCGACCACGACTTCGTCGACCTCGGCGGCGGCACGCTCGCCGCGATCGAGCTGGTGGAGGTCGACGGCGTGTGGGGCGACCGCATCGTCGAGCGCGCGCCCGACGGCACCCGACGCATCGTGTGGTCCGCCTTCGACGACACGGTGCTCGGCGAGCCCGTCGTCAACGGCCAGCTCGGCGAGTGGACGCACGCCAACGCGTTGGACTGGGTGCCCGAGCACGACGCGTACTACGTACAGCTCTACCTCGCGCACCAGTTCGTACGGGTGCGCCGCATCGACGGCCGCGCCGACCTGCACGTCCACGGCGACTCCGGCGCCTTGCGGCCGGTGGGGGGCGACCCGCTCGGCGCCGCGCACCAGTTCCAGGTGTTGTCGGAGAACGACTTCCTGCACTTCGAGAACGGCCCCGCCGACCGCGCGAGCAGCCGCGCCGTCCAGTTCCGCGCCGACTTCGAGAGCGCGACCCTCGAGACCACGTGGGACCTCGAGGCCGACCCGCCGCTGTACGTCTACGCCAAGGGCGACGTGCACCGCTTCCCCGACGACTCTACGCAGATCTGTTGGGCAACCTCTGGGCGCATCGACGACTACGGGCCCGACGGCGCGCTGGACTGGAGCCTCTCGTTGGAGCTCGGGTCGGCCCTCACCTACGTGCAGCAGGTCCAGCAGTTCGGGCCGCGCTGAAGGCCGCCAGGAAGTGCGCGGTGCCGTGCCGCGCGGCGAGGCGGGCGTGGACCTCGGCGGCGTCCGGGAGCGCGGGAACGTCGTCGGTATCGGGGTCGTCGAGGATCACGTGCGCGGCCTCGGGGATGCCGCCGACGCGTGTTCCGAGCGTCGGGAGCCCGCGCGCGGCCGCCTCCAGCAGCACCAACCCCAGGCCTTCGGCGCCGCTCCCGTCAGGGTATGGCCGCGAAAACAGCGCCAGCGCCCAGGTGCCCGCCCACGGGATGTCGCGCGTGGCCCCGCAGAACCTCGCGCCGACGCCGAGCTCCGCCGCCAGGCGCTCCAGGGCCGGTCGCTCCGGTCCGTCGCCCACCACCACCACCGGCCGCCCGAGGCGCGCGCCGAGCCGGAGCACGCGGTCGACGCCTTTGCTCGGGACCAACCTCGCGATCGTCAACAGCGCCTCCCCGCGCGGCGCCGCTTCGACCGGCTCGATCGGGTAGGGCATCCACGTGCTCGGCGCGCCGAGGCGCTCGCCCAGGTAGTTCGACACGACGAGGTTGTCTGCTTGCGCCGCCACCCGTTCCCGGCCCGCCACCACCGCCGGTCGGGTCAGGTCCGAGCCGTGCCACGCGACGCAGAGCGACCGCCGCGGGCCCAGGTGCGTCGCCAACGGCCACGTCGTACACACGACGACATCGTCGTCCGCGAGCCACGGCCGCACCTGCGCCGCGACCCACACCCCGCCCCACCGGTTCCAGCTCCGCCCCCACAGCCGGTGGAACGTCACCCCCGCGATCGGCGCGCCGTGGTGCGCCCAGACGTGCACCTCGTGGTCGGCCCCGGCCAACGCCGCCGCCACCGCTCCGGCCCAGGTCCCGACGCCCCCGAAGAACGGCGGGAACTCGGTGGTGACGACGTGGACGCGCACCGGAGGGCCTTAGCGGGGTGGGCGTGGCGCCGCGACCGTGCACGTCGGCGGCGGGGGCCGCCGCGCCACGCGGCCCGCCCGACGGCCCCGGCCCGAACGAGCGGGCCGGTCGCGGGGCGGGCCCCCAAACAAACCCTCGGCCGTCGCGGCTACTCCACGCCGTAGTCGGTCGACTCGGACTGGCCGTTGCCGCCGAGGACGAGCGAGAAGTCCCCGCTGGCTGCCGCGTCCGCGCCCCCGACGGTGGCCGAGTAGTTCGCGCCGGCGGTCCCGCGGGTACCCCCGGCGGCGAGCCCGTACCAGGCGGACGCGGTGTCGTCGTACCCGCCCACCACCACCGAACCCCCGCCCGACGCTACGCCAGCCCGGCCCCCGACCACCGTGGCATGGGTCGCCGACGCTTCGCCCGAATGGCCCCCGAAGGCCGACGCGTACTGCGCCGTCGCCGTCACGAGGTAGCCGCCGACCGCGGTCGCGTAGGACCCCGTCGCGCCGCCGCCGCTGCCGCCCGCCGTCAGCGCTCCGGTGCCGCTCGCTTCGCCGTTGATCCCCCCCACGGTGGTCGCGAACTGGCCGTACGCCCACCCCGCCGAACCGCCCACGGTCGTCACGTGGCTGGACGTGCCGGCCACGTTGCCCCACCCGCCGAAGGACGCGGCGTAGCTGGACTGCGCGTCGTTGCTGGAGCCGCCGACCACGGTCGAGTACGCGCCCTCGGCCGTGTTCTCCGCGCCGCCGAGGGTGGTGGCGTGGGTGTTGGTGTCTGCGTCGTTGGCGTAGCCGCCGAACGCCGCCGCGTAGGCCGCGTCGGCCTGGTTCGAGTCGCCGCCCGACACGACGGCCGCGTAGGCGCTCGCGGTGTTGCCGTAGCCGCCGAACACCCCCGCGTAGGCCCCGGTCGAGGCGGTGTTCGCCTTCCCGCCGGCCACGAGCGCGTAGGTGGACGTCGCGTCGTTGTCGCTGCCGCCGAGCGCCATGGCGTAGCTGGCGGTCGCCGCGTTCCCGGCGCCGATCGCCACCGAGGCCGTGCCGGTGGCGTCGCTGGCCGAACCGGCGGTGAAGCTGAAGCTCCCCGACGAGATGCCGGCGTAGCCGAAGGCCGCCGCGAACTCGCCGATCTCGTGGTCGTACCCCACCGCGATGCCGTTGTAGTTGGTGTAGGTGTGGTACGGTCCGACCACCAGGTTGTGCGACCCGGTCTTGGTGTCCCCGCTCGACTCGTCGTAGCCGAGGATCAGGTTGCCGACGCCGTTGGTGCTGTTGGAGCGCCCGTTCCCGTTCTGGATGTAGACGTTGGCGCCCGCGAAGGTCACCGCGTCGGTGAGGGTGTCGACCGACAGGTAGGTGAAGAGGTCGTCCACGTCGGCCACGTCGGCCTCGATGGTCGCGACGTCCGACTCCAGCGCCGCCAGCGCGCTCTCCAGCCCGGAGACGTCAGCCTCGACCGTCGCGAGCGTCGACTCCGCCGCCGCGACTCCCGACTCGACCGTGGCCATCGACGACTGGAGCGCCGCGACGTCGGTCTCCACGGACGACTGCCGCGCCTCGAGGGCCACGTACTCGGCGGCAGTGGCATAGTCGGCCTCGATGGCCGAGACCCGCACATCCACGCTGTCGAGGTCGGCCTGCGCCGCCATGACGGCGGCGGCGACGGCGGCGACCGACCCCGCGTCGGCGTAGTCGGCCTCGATCGCGGCCACGCGGACGTCGATCGTGTCCACGCCCGTCTGCGTCGCGTAGTCCGCCTCGATGGCGGCCACGCGCCCGTCCAGGGCGTCCACCGTCGTCGCCGTGGCGGAGTCCGCTTCGAGGGCGAGGACGCGGGCCTCGACGGCCGCGGACGCGGTGGCCGTCGCGTAGTCGCCTTCGATCACCGCGAGGCGGTCCTCGTGCGCGGCCAGGTCGGCCTCGAGGTCGGTGAGGTCGGCGACCGCGATCGAACCGACGGTCGCCGCGAGCGCCGCCAGGTCCGTGCCCGTCGCATAGTCCGCCTCGACGACGGTGAGCCGCGCGACGGCATCGACGACCTCGTCCGCGAGGGCGGCGAGGTCGCCCGAGAGGGTCAGCACCGACGCGTCGAGCACGGAGACCGTCGCCTCCAGGCCCTCGACCGTGGCCAGCAACGAGGCGAGCTCCGTCGCTGTCGCATAGTCCGCCTCCACCGCCTCCAGGCGCGCGTCGAGGCGCGTGTGGTCGGCCTCCACGACCTCCACCCTCGCCAGCGCCGCGGCGAGCGCTTCGTCCTGCGCGGCGACCGTTTCTTCGTACGACACCACCTTGCCCTCGCACGATGCGACGGCGACCTCGAGCGCGTCGACCCGCGCGGTGAGCGCGGTGTCGGTCGACGCGTCGCAGGCCAGGACCAGGAACAGGATCATGAAGACCTCCAGCGGCCTCTACGCAAACCCCGCCCGGATCCTGCAAACGTTCACCACCCCTCGATCACCCCCGCCGCCGGGACGTCCGCCACCCGCGGGGCCAGCTCGGGGTCGTCGGCGAAGGCGTCGCGGACGGGCTCCGGCGCCGGGGTGGCCGCCAACGCCGCGAGGAGCAGCGGGCGCACCTCCGCCGCGCTCCCGGTGCGCAGGGCCACGCGCGCCTTGGAACCCAGCAGGTACGGCTCGGTCGGCATCAGTTCGGAGTTCTTCTTCTCCGGCTCGATGTTTTCGCCAACCCAGATACCGCACTGGCCGATACACATG
>SXOM01000367.1 GCA_005776735.1 Pseudomonadota bacterium | reverse complement strand
TCTCGGGGAGGGCGCCGCAGTTGACGACGACCAGCGGCGAGCGGGCGCGCGACGATCGGTAGTGGATGGCGTGGGCGATGAGCTCCTTGCCCGTCCCGGTCTCCCCCGTGACGAGCACGAGGGTCTTGGAGTCCGCCACCGCCTGCACCTGTTCGTACACCTCGTGCATCGCCGGAGTCGCGCCGATGAGGTTGCTGAACCCGTAGCGGGCTTCGACCTCCTGGCGGAGCTGACGCACCTCGCGGGCCAGCGCGCGCGTCTCGAGCGCGCGCTGGAGGAGCAGGAGCAGCTCGTCGCGCGCGATGGGCTTGATGAGGTAGTCCGACGCCCCCGCCTTCATCGCGTTGACGGCGTCGGTGACCGAGCCGAACCCCGTCATGATCACGACGCGGGTGTCGGGCCAGTGGGTGCGCACCTCCAGCAACAGGTCCAGGCCGGTGATGCCGGGCATCTTGACGTCCGTGAGCAGCACGTCGACGGGCTCGGCACGGAGGCGCTCCAGCGCCTCCTCGGCGCTGTCGCACAGGGTCACCGCGTAGCCGGCCTTGGTCAGGTTGACGTTGAGCGCGCTGCGGACGGCGCGGTCGTCGTCGCAGACGAGGATGCTCGGCGTCGGCGAGGACACGCTCACTCCAAGTGCAGGCGGTACGGCAGCATCGCGAGGACGCGGGACTCACGGAGGCGGGACAATTGCCAGAACTCGGAGAGCTCGACGGGGACGTCGACCTTCGGGCTCAAGAGTGTCCGCACGGTGCGCCCGAGCTGCGTGACCTGGCCGGGGATGGTGAGCGCGCCCGACCAGGGGTCGAGGATGACGAGGTTGTAGGGGGCGCGAGGGTCCATCCCCGCGCGGAGGCGGGCGTCGGTCAGCGCGTCGAAGAAGCCGCCATGCGCGTCGACGAGCTTCTTCTCCTTGGCGCGGGTGCCGGACCACACCCGGCCGCGGGCGATGAGCTCCACCTCCTCGGGGGGGAGGCCTCGCCCCGTGCCCACCCGCTCCTTGAACTGGTCGTAGGTTTCGCCGATGAGGCGGTCCAACGCGGCGTACTCCACATCGTCCATCGGTCGGGACATGGAGAACATCGACGCGTTGCGGCCGCGAGCAGTGAACTCGGCGTGCACGCCGAGCTTGTCGTACAGGCCGGCGAGGTTGAACTTGCCGCCGTACACGCCGATGCTGCCGGTGATGGTGCTCGGCTCGGCCCAGATCGCGTCGGCCCCGGCCGCGACGTAGTAGCCGCCGCTGGCGGCGTAGCCGCCCATCGACACGACCACCGGCTTCCCCGACTCCTTCACCCGCTCCACGCCGCGCCAGATCTCGTCGGACGCAAAGGCGCTCCCGCCGGGGCTGTCCACGCGCAGCACCACCGCCTTGACCGAGCGGGAGTCCGCTGCGTCGCGGAGCGCCTCGACCACGGTCTCGCTCCCCGTCGCGGCGCCGGACAACAAGCCGCCGGGGCTCGACTCCCCGTCGGCGATCGTGCCGTCGACGACGATCACCGCCACCGCGCGTTGGGGCTCCCACCCGCTCTGGTCGACCTCCCGGCCGTAGTCGCGGACCACGTGGTAGTCCGGCGGGAAGACGCCCTCGAGGTTGCGGCGCAGCTCATCGGGGTACAGGAGGCCGTCGACGAGCCCCTTGGCGAGCGCTTCGCGGGCGCTGTAGGGCCCGGCGTCGACGAGCGTGCGCACCTCTTCGGGGGAGCGCCCGCGCCCCTCCGCCACGCCGCTCACCAGCGCGCCGTAGAGGTCGTCGACCAAGGCCTCCATCTGTTCGCGCGCCGGGTCGCTCGATCCCGTGCGGGTGAACGGCTCGGGGCCCGACTTGTAGTCGGAGCGTTGGGCGTACTGCGCGTCGACGCCGACCAGCTCCATCGCGCCCTTGAGGTACTGCACCTCGGCGCTGACGCCGATGAGCTCGAGGCCGCCGGCGGGGTGGAGGTACACCTTGTCGCAGGCGCTCGCCAGCAGGTAGGCCCCGTTGGAGCTCGACGCGCCGAGCCACGCCGCGACCGCCTTGCCCTGGCGCCGGGCCGACTTCACGAGCCCCCGCAGCTCCTCGATCTGGGCCATCGAGAACTCTGCGCCATCCAGGCGCAGGAGCACGCCCTTCACGCGGGGATCGCGCGCGGCCGCGTCGAGCCGCTGCAGCAACGAGAAGTAGCTCTCGTCGGGCTCGGACAACAGCGCCGGTTGCGGCTGGTACGGGAACGGTCCGTCGAGGTTCAGCTCCGCGATCTGGCGACCGGGCAGGAAGAGCTGGTCGTTGCCCCGCAGGCTGGTGACGTACCCCGAGGCGCCGGGCGTGCCGCCCGCGTCGGTGCCGGTGGCGCCGACGCCGACGGCGAGGTCGGCGAAGTGCAGCTCGAGCGAACCGCCGAACCCAATCGGCGCGGTGGGAACGAGCTCGCGGTCGGCCCAGGCGCGCAGCCACACCCCGCGCGCGGCGCGCACGCGCAGCGACGCCTCCGCCGACGAACGGACCGGTGCCTCGGCCGGGGTGTCGGCCCGGTAGTCGACCCCGAGGGTGACCACGTCGCCGAACGGCCTCAGCGCCACGCCGACGTCGTACCGGCTGGTCACGCCGAGGTCGGGCGCCGGCGAGCCAAGGTTCAACGCCGAAGCACCGAACCCGAGCCACGGCATGGGGCGCCAGCCGAGACCGAGGTCCCACGAGACGAAGTTGTCGTCGCCGCCTTCCGGAAGTTGCCAATGCAGCGCGCTGCCGAGCGACAGGCGCTCCTCGAGCCGGATGGACACCGCGCTGGAGAGGCTCCACCACGCGCCGGTGCCCGGGGCGTCGCGGTAGCTGATGCCGAGCCCAGCGCCGCCCCCGGCGGTGAGGAACGTCAGCTCGTTCTGGGTTCCGGCGAGGGGGTCGGCCGTGCCGTAGTAGACGCCGTAGGAGGGATCACGGTCGAAATTCAGCAGCGCGGGGTTGAGGTAGAGCGTGTGCGCTCCGTCCTCGAGGGCCGCGCCGTGAAACGGGAGGCCGGGACGTTCCACCGTCTCGGCCAGGGCCTGCGCAGCGAGGAGGAGCAGCATCCCGCCAGGGTAACGAGGTGCGATCGCCGCCGCGCATGCCCGCAGCTCTTGACAAGCGGAGGGTGAACCTCGGCTGGGTAGATGAATTCATAGATATCTAGCTTTTTTCATTGACTGTCTTGCGTCGATCGGCAGGCAGAGTGAGAATAGCGGGAGCGTCCCGTTCTTCCCCGGTGTCTCAAACATCGGGGCCCTCCCCGTCGCCCGGTGCTCCATGCGCAACGCCCTCCTCGGCCTCTTGGCGATCTCCCTGTTCTCTCCGGCGTGGGCGCAGGAGCCGGCGTCTGCCGAGGTCGAGGCCGGGGTCGAGGCCCCGGCGGTCCCGACGGTGACGTCGTCCGACCCGGCGGTGGTGATCGCGCAGGCCCCGAGTGCGGCCGAGCTGCCCGCGTTGTTGGCGCAGTTGCCCACCATGCCCGTCTTCTCTCGGTCCACCATCTCGCTGGACGTGGTCCACGCCAAGACTGGGGAGCGCGTGTACGCCTGGGGAGACGATCGGCTGCTCATCCCCGCGAGCACCATGAAGCTCATCACCAGCGCCGTCGCGCTGCGCGAACTGGGCCCGGCGTGGCGGTTCCCGACGTGGATCAAGTACGACGGCGAGCTCGGCACCGACGGTGTACTCGCCGGAAACCTGTACATCGTGGGCCAGGGCGATCCGACGATGAGCGTGGAGCGGATGTGGCGGATGGCGGCGGACATCCGCCTTCGCGGCATCACCGAGGTCAAGGGCGACGTCGTCTACGACGACACCTACACCGCCCAGAGTGCCCCGTGGATCCCCGGCTGGGACAAGCCCGAGGACCTCGAGAGCGGCGAGACCTACTACTCGGCGCTCGGTGCGCTCTCGGTGAACGAGAACATCGCCACCATCCACGTCCGGCCCGGTGCCTCGGTGGGGGCGGCCGCAGTCGCCACGTTCGACACGCCGAGCGACGTCGTGGTGCTCGACAACCAGCTCACCACCGGGCGGGCCCGCTCGAAGTACTGGGTGAAGATCGAACGGACGTTCGACGAGGACACGGGGAAGATCGCCACGTACAAGCTCACGGGCAACGTGCCTTCCGACCTGGACGTCACGACGCGACCCCTGTACCGCACCCTCGGCGACCCCACCGGGAACTACGTCTCGGTGTTCCGGGACAGCCTCAGGGCGCAGGGGGTCAAGGTCAAGGGCAAACATCGGGTCGCGGCGGCCTCGACGGAATCCAAGCTGCTCGTGAAGGTCGAGTCCGACCGGCTCGAGGACATCCTCACCGAGATGAACAAGCGGTCCAACAACTTCATCGCCGAGCAGGTGCTGCGCGCGCTGGCGGCGGAGAAGGGCGGGCTCCCCGGGACCACCGAGGGCGGAGTCAAGGTGCTCGCGGACTACATGGCGTCGTTGGGTGTCCCCGCCGACCGTTACAAGTTCGTCAACGGTTCGGGCTTGTCGCGGGGTGCGCTGCTCTCCCCGAGCGCGCTCGACGCGGTCCTGGTCGACATGCAGCGGAACGTGGACGTCGGCCCGGAGTTCCGAACGACGCTCGCCGTCGGCGGGCGGGACGGCACCCTCTGGTCCCGCTTCCGCGAAGACGGGATGGAGGGCCGTGTGCGGGCCAAGACCGGCTCACTGGCGGGGGTGGTGGGCCTGGCCGGCTACGTCACCGCCGCCGACGGTACCGAGTACGCATTCTCCTTCTTCGTGAACGAACTGGACGGTTCCACCGCGCGCGCCCGCGCTGCCCACGACCACCTCGTGCGTTCGCTCGCGGGGGTCACCGGCACGATCGCCGAAGCCGGCGATGGCGGAGGGGACTGACGGCGCGTTACGCGGTAGCGCAGCCCCTTGGAGAGACTGAATGAAGCGCAATGCCTGGCCCGCCTTCCTCGCTGTGGTCGGCCTTCTCGCCGCCTCCGGCCTGCCGGCGCACGCCCTCGCCCAGGAGGCCACGAAGGAAGAAGCCGTCGACGGTGTCGCCTCGGGCGCCGAGTTCGACCGTGAGCTCCTCACCATCGAGCAGCAGGTCGACGCGCTGAAGGAGCGGGTCTTCCGCAGCAAGGCGACGCTGCAACTCCTGAAGGAGATCGTCATCCAGGGCAGCTCTTCGGGCGCGCGGGCCACGATCTGGCACGTCAACAAGCTCTCGGCGGGCTTCAAGCTCGAGTCGCTCCAGTACCTGCTCGACGGGCAGTCCAAGTTCAGCAAGGCCGATCCGGGCGGCAGCCTCGATCAGAGCCGAGAGTTCAAGATCCACGACGGTGCGGTGCCCCCGGGCAACCACAACCTGTCGGTCGACCTCAAGATCCGCCCCACGGGCGCCGGCGTCTTCACCTACGCCCGCGACTACGAGATCAACGTCCGCAGCAACTACGCCTTCTCGGCCGAGATGGGCAAGTCCTGCACGGTGCGGGCGGTGGTGAGCGACCGGGGCGGCGTGGTCAACTCCTTCGAGGAGCGGGCCAAGGTCGAGTTCGAGCTCAAGTGCGAGCGGATCACGGATGCAAAGTAGGCTGCTGCTCGCGGCGCTCCTGCTGGCTCCCTCCGTCGCATCCGCGGCGGACAAGGCGTCAGCCGAGCGGCTGCGCGAACTCGAGGACGAGCTCGGGCGCATCAGCGCCGAGGTCGACGACACGCGCCTGAACTTCTCGGAGCGCTCGGGACTCATCGGGGTGTCCGAAGCGCGCCGGCGTTACGAGGATGCGGTCTACGCCTTCCTCGTCGGCGACTACGAGAGCGCCGCGACCAGCTTCTACATCCTGGTGCAGTCCCGCGCGCTCGGCAACGCCGACCTCGCGCGCGACTCGGAGTGGTACCTCGCCGAGTGCCTGTTCGAGCTCGGCAACCTGCGAACGGCAGCCGAGGCCTACGCGGGCATCGTCGACAAGGGCGTGGCGCATCCCTACTTCGCCGACGCCGTGCGGCGAAACCTCGAGGTCTACGCCCTCTTGGGCGACGACGCCGCGTTCACCAGCTACTACAACACCTGGATCGTGTCGGGCAAGGTGCCGTCCACCGACATCGTCAACTACACCCTGGCGAAGTCGTTCGTTCGTCGCGGCGAGACCGCGCGTGCCAAGTCGATGTTCGACGGCATCGCGCCGACGAGCGCGTGGTACTCGCGTTCGCGCTACCAGCTCGGCGTCCTCATGATCACCGAGGGCAACCTCAAGCAGGCGATCGTCGAGTTCCAGAAGGTCGAGACGGCCCCCGTCAACGACGCCGACCAGCGGCGGGTCCAGGAGCTGGCGCTTTTGGCGCTCGGGCGCCTGCACTACGAGCTCGGCGACTTCGCCCAGGCCTCCAGCTACTACGGCAAGATCGGCCAATCCTCGGAAGAGTTCGCCGACAAGCTGTACGAAGCGGTGTGGAGCTACGTCAAGCAGGGCGCGGCCGCCGAGGTCGAGGCCGCGCAGCTCCCCGAGGGGTCGCCCGAGGCCGACACGGCCCACGCCGCCGCCAAGGCGCGGTGGCGCGACGCGCTGGGCCAGGTGGACAACTTCCTGGTCGCCTACCCGGAGCACCGGTACACCGCGCAGCTTCAGGTCCTCCGTGGCCACCTGCACATGAAGCTCAAGGAGTACGACGCCGCCCGTACCGCGTACGAGGAGGTCGTCTCCGCCTACACGCCGGTGGCCGCGCGCCTCGACGAGCTGGGCCAGGGCACCACCGAAGCGCGTCGGTTCGTCGAGCGGATGGGAGAGACGGGCGGAACGTCCGGGCTCCCGGCCTACGCGGTGCAGAGCCTGCTCGGCGGCGACGACGTCAGCCGGGCGATGGCGGCCTACCTCGAGGCGCGCCGGCAGGCGCAGGAGCTCGACCAGGCCGAGCGCGACGTCGCCGACCTGCAGACGTCCTTGTCGTCCGACAAGGACACGCTCGGCATGTTCGTCGTCGCGCGAAACCAGCTCACCACCATGCGCGGGGCCGTGCTCTCGATGCGCGGGCGCCTCATCGACGCCGAGCTCCAGTACCTGCGCGGCCGCAGCTCGGGCGCGACGCGGGCCGAGCTGACCGCGCTCGGCACCGAGCTCGACCGCGTGGTCGAGAGCGACAGCGCGTCCGACTCGAGCGTCAGCAGCACCACCGACCGCCTCCAGATGTACGAGGCGCAGGTGCGCGAGGTGCAGCAGCGCGCGTTCCGGGTCCAGCAGGTGGCCGAGGAGTCGATCGCGAGCGGTCGCAGCCTCGCGGAGATCCTTAGCAACGGCAGTTCGAAGCTCCCTCCCGCCGAGCAGGAACGCCTCCGTGTCGAGCTCGACGCCGCGCGCGCCGAGCTGGCGAAGTCCTCGGCCGAGCTCGACTCGCTCCAGAGCGAGGTCACCCGGAAGAAGGTGATGCGTGCGGTCGAGGCGGGGAGCGTCACCGAAGACAGCACGGGTCGGGCCGAGGCGCTCACCGGCTACCGCAAGCTGCGCGACCGCGTGGGCGCGTACCGACGCAGCGCGCAGGACACCGACAGCGCCGCCGTCTACGCCCAGATCGACCGGGTGTGGGCGGCGCTCGACGCCGTCGAGACGAGCTCCGCCGAAGCGGCGCGGGTCGTCGCCGCGGGCGAAGCGCGTGAAACGCAGGCGGTCCGGCAGCGCCTCGCCGCCACCGCGCAGAAGGTGGCCGAGCTGCGAAAGGACGTCGACGCGAGCTCCGCAGCGACGGAGCTGGTGGCCACCAAGGCCGTCCTGGCCGGCCTGCGCGACTTGCAGACCCGCTTCGAGGCCGACGTCATCGACGCCGAGAAGGGAATCGTGGACGTCTACTGGCTCCGCCGGATGGAAAACGCCGAGGAGCGCGACATGCTCGTGGACGAACGGTCGGAGCTTTTGCAGGACCTCGACGATCGCTTCAGGGTCATCCGGGAGAATCTCCAGTGATGGGAACGTTTTCTCGCCGTACGTCCCTGGTGGGTGTCCTGGTGCTCGTGGTGCCGGGTGCCGCCTGGGCGGCGCCGGATCCCGATGAAGTGCGCGCGTTCCGCGAAACGGCGGACCGCTACACCCAGCGCATGACCGAGTTTCACGCCGATGTGAAACAGCTGGTCGACCTCACCGAGGAGGAGGAGCGCGAGCGCATCGAGTCCGCGTTCGGCGCGGCCGTCACCCGCAACCAGGACGACGGCAACACCCTGCGCCGGGTCACGATCGCCAAGATCGAAGCCTTTCTCCAGCGGTATCCGGGCAGTCGCTACGCGGGGGACATGAAGTTCCGGCTTGCCGACCTCTACTACGACGAGGCCGAGCTCGACTTCATGGCCCGCAACGACGAGTACGCGGTGCTCATGGAGCGCGGCACGGCCGATCCCGACCTGGTGCCCAAGAAGGACTACCGCAAGTCGATCGAGCTGTATCGCGACATCCTCGCGACCGAGCCCAACTTCGCCTACGCTCCCGACACGCTCTACATGCTCGGGTGGTGCCTCGGCTCCGCCAACGCGCAGCAGTATGACGAGGTCGGAGCGCGCGACGCGTACCAGGCCATCGTCACCAACCATCCGAAGTCGGCGTTCGTGAACGACGCGAACATGCGGCTGGGCGAGTACTACTTCGAGGCCCCCGCGCCGCGTCCGGACACCCTGGCCAACGTGCGCATCGCGGTCACCTACTACAACGCGGTCTTGGCCGACGGCCCGCAGGGGCGCAACTACGATCGCGCGATCTACAAGCTCGGATGGGCCTACTTCAAGCTCGACGACTTCGACCGGTCGCTGGCGTACTACGTCCAGCTCCTCGACTTCTCCGACTCGCTGTACGACCGCACCGGCAAGATCGCCGACACGCGCAAAGAAGCCGTGGAGTACCTCGCCATCTCCTACGCCGACATCGCCGACCGCCAGGCCAAGCGCCCGGTCGACGTGGCCAAGGCCCACTTCGCGCGCACCGGCGAGAAGCGCTGGCAGCACGATGTTGTCGAGCAGCTCGCCTCCAACCTCGACAAGTTGAAGTTCTTCCCCGAAGCGGTCGACACCTACCGCTTCTTGCAGGAGCGGTGGCCCACCCACCCGAAGAACCCGATCTACCAGCAGATCATCGCCCAGATCTACGGCGTGAAGATGCCGGTGAAGAACGAAGCGGCGGCCGCGGCCGCGCTCAGCGAGCTCGGCGAGAAGTACAAAGAGGGCGAAGCCTGGTACGAGGCCAACCGCAACAACCCCGACGCGATCGCCGCGGCGCGCGGCTTCATCGAGAAGTCGCTGGCCGCCGTCGCGACGGAGAAGTTGATCAAGGCCCAGGACTCGAAGAACCCCGACGACTACCGCGACGCCGCCAAGACCTTCGAGGGCTTCCTCCAGAAGTTCCCGTTCTCGCCCGACTACGACGAGTACGAGTGGTACCTGGCGCTCGCGTACTACGAAGGCCAGATGTTCGCGGAGGCCGAGACCCAGTACGGCCAGGTCTTGAAGAACCCGCGCAGCAAGTTCAAGGATGGCGCTCGTTTCCAGCTCATGAAGTCGCGCGAGCAGCTCGTCCTGTCCAAGTACGGCAAGCTCGAGGACCTGCCGCAGGGCGCCGTGGTCTCCAACACCATCACCACCGCGGCCGGCAGCCAGATCACCCAGTACATCGTGTCCGACGAACAGAAAGCGTTCGTCGTGGCGGCCGACGACCTCGCCGACCGCGAGTTCACCGATCGCGACTGGATTCCGGTCCTGGAGAAGGTCCGCCCGGCCCTCGCCTACCTGGGCGGCGTGATCTCCTACAACCACGGCTACTACGACGACGCCCGCAAGCGCCTCAACGGCGTGCTGGTCCGCTACCCCGCGAGCGAAGAGGCGGGGTTCGCCGCGAAGCTGATCCTGCAGACCTACACCAACGAAGGGGATCTCGAGAAGCTGAAGGCGGAAGCGCTCCGCTTCGGCGACCTCGAGGTCGGCGGCGAGGCTGCGCTGGAGATCTGTCTCAAGATGGGCCGCGCGGGCAAACACCTCGAGGCCGCTGCCTGCTACGCGGGGTTCATCACCGAGTTCCCCAAGTCCAAGCACCTCTCCGTCGCGTTGTACAACCAGGCCAACCAGCTCGATCTCGGCGGCCAGACGGCCAAGGCCAACGTGCTCTTCGAACGGTACATCAACGACTACCCGACCGACGAGCGCTCCAAGTCTTTGTACTTCCGCATCGCGTCCGGCTACAGCTCCATCCTCGAGCTCGACAAGGCCGTCCGCTACTACGACCAGCTCGTGCGCCTGGCGCCCGACCACCCGGACGCACCGGCCGCGTCGTACAACGGGGCCTTCCTGCGCACGGGCATCGGCGACCACCGCGGCGCCGCACAGGCCTACGAGAAGTACGCCAAGCTGCCCAACGTCGGCAACGGCGAGAGCATCTACTGGCGCGCCGGCGAACAGTGGGAGCTGGTCGGTGCGCGCGAAGCGATCGAGTTCTACGAGCGCTACCTGCGCGAGTTCCCGACCACGGATCCGAGCCACGCCATCACCGCCCAGTACAAGCTGTCCACGCTCTACGCCGAGCGCGGTGACAAGCGAAAGGCGGCGGCGAAGCTCGCCGACCTCGACCGTACCTTCCGCGAGAACGTCGCCCGCGGGGTCAGCAGCGACGCGCGCAAGCTGGCCGCGCTCGCGCCCACGCAGCGCCTCATCGAGAGCTTGGAAGCCTACAAGGTCATCAAGTGGACCTCGAGCGAGAAGGCGAACGCAGAGCTCCTCCTCACCACCAAGCGCGAAGACCTCAAGAAGCTCGTGGACGAGTCGTTGGCGCTCATCCAGGCCTACCAGGACTACGACGCGGCGGCTGCGGCGCTCTTCGTCCAGGGCTCGGCCTACTTTGCGTACGCCGACTTCGTGTACTCCTTCCCCCTTCCATCGGGGCTCAACGAGGAAGAGAAGATCATCTTCCAGGAAGAGCTCGACGCGCGCTTCACCCCGATCCGCCTCGCGACCGAAGACACCGGCAAGGCGCGCCTCCAAGGTGCCCTGGAGAAGGCGAAGGTCGACAAGCGCTGGAGCGAATGGAACAGCAAGACGGTGCAGGCGCTCCACGACCGGTACCCCATCGAGTACCCGAGCGAACGTCAGGAGTCGCGCGGCACGTCCGACCTCTCGACGATCTCGTTCGAGGCTCCTGAGTCGGCGCGCCCCGCCGGAGGTGCCCAGTGAGCGTGATTCTGCTCCTCGCGCTCGGCTGCACGCCGAAGCCGGTCGAACCCGTCGCGCCGCCGACCTCCGAGCCGACCGTTCCGGTCACGGCGGCGCCGCCGGTTCCGGTCGAGATCGCGCCGGCGCCCACGACCGCGCCCACGACCGAAACCACGCCGGCGGCGGGAACGCCGCCCGCCGAAGGTGCGGGAGCGTGGGGCGCCCCCGCGGCGAGCGGTCCCGATCAGGCGATCAGTGACGCCGCCGCGATGTTGACGACGCAGGACGCCGGGCGCGCCCGCGCGGCCCTGGACCTCCTCAAGCCGCTCTCGTCCCAGCACCCCGATCGGGTCGAGATCCCGTACAACATCGGGCTCGCCCACCACCTCCTGGGCGACGACACCGAAGCCCGGCGCGCGTGGCTTCGTGCGACCGAGGTGGAGCCCGGGTTCGCGAAGGCGTGGCTCAACCTCGGTGCCCTCTCGGCGCGCCGTGGCCAGATGGAGGCCGCGCTCTCCACCTTCCAGGCGGGCATCCGCCAGGCCCCGAAGGACGTCAGTCTGCGCGTCGCCGCGATCGAGGCGCACCGGGCGCTCAAGCGGTACCCCGAGGCCGAGGCCGAGGCCAAGGCGGCCCTGCTCGTCGACAGCCGCGCCATCGAGATCTACAACGCCCTGACGGGCGTCTACCTCGAGTCCGGAAAGCTCGATCTCGCGCGCTTCATGTCGCTCAAGGCCCAGGAGGTCATCCAGGGCGCCGAGCGAAACGCCGAGCTCCAGGCGAACCTCGGCCAGATCCACCTGCGCAACGGCTTCCCGGGCGACGCCCTCGCCGCCTTCGGCAAGGCGCTGGAGCTCGACCCCAACCAGCCGGCGGCCCTCGGGTTCCTCAGCAGCTACTACCTGGATAATCGCAACTACAAGGACGCGATTCCGCTGCTCGAGCGCCAGATGGCGCAGTTCCCCGACAAGGCGGGGCCGCGCATCAGCCTGGGCATCGCCTATCGTGGCGAAGGCCGCTTCGAAGACGCGATCCGGATGTACAACGACGCGTTGAAGCTCGACCCGGGCAACCCGGAGCCGCATCGCAACCTCGCGGTCCTCTACGGCGACTACATGAAGTCGTGGGACACCGCGGTGGCCGAGATCGAAGCCTACCGGCGCGGCGGCGGCGGCCCTGCGGCGGAGCTCGACGCATGGAGCGCCCAGCTCATCAAGGACAAAGAGAAGGCGTTGAAGCGGCAGCGCAAGGAAGAAGACGCGCGCCGGAAGGACGAAGAGGAGCGCAAGCAGAAGGAGGCGGAGGCCGCCGCTGCGGCGACGCCGCCCGCGCCGGAGCCCGCTCCCGCGCCCGCGCCGGAGGGTGCGCCCGCGCCTGAGGTCGCCCCGGCCC
>SXOM01000366.1 GCA_005776735.1 Pseudomonadota bacterium | reverse complement strand
GCCGCGCAGCGCGCGGAGGGCGGCGCGCTCGACGTGGGCGAGGCCCAGCGCGCGCGCGGTGTCGCGGACACGCCCGACCATGCCCTCCAGCGCCGCGTGCACGTCGGCGTCGCGTCGGAGCTCCCGCGCGAGCTGCGCGGCGTCGCCCGCCTGCTCGCGCAGCACGTCCGCCACCTGGAGGTGCAGGCGGGGCGTGGTCATCAACGGCGTCGGCATTGCGCGGAGTGTACGCCCCACCCCCGGGGAAGTCGACCCCCGACAGCAGATTTTGCCGTTCGTTTGCCGCTCAGCGCGCGTCGTCGGGGAAGTCGGGGATCGGCTCTCCGAGCATCAGCGCTCGGGTCAACGCCACCGGGATCGACCCCGCCTGCAGGAAGGTGTCGTGGAACGCCCGCTCGTCGAACGCGGCGCCATCGCGGGCGCGCATCGTCTCGCGCAGCTCCAGGATCATCTGCTTTCCAGCGAAGTAGCAGACCAGTTGCGTGGGCCAGTTGATCGAGCGCAGGACGTCCTCGTCCGGCTCGGCCACGTCGCGCCCCTGCTTGAAGCCGGCACCCTGCTCGGGCGTCCACCGCCCGGACTCGATGTTCACGTCGTAGACCACGCGCGCGATGCGTCCGCGGTAGCTGCCGAGCACCGTGCGCCGCGCCGCGTCGCTGTCGGCGAGCCCCCCATGCTGGCCGAACACCTCTTCGGCGTACAACGCCCACCCTTCGTTCTGCGGGCAGTCGGGGAGGATCGACCGCAGCGGGTCGGGGTTGAGCCGCGCGATCGAGAGCTGCAGGTGGTGGCCGGGCCACCCTTCGTGGGCCGAGTACGTCCCCATGCCGTTGTGGAGGAACTGCCGCGCGTGCGCCACGGTCTCGATGCGCCGCGCTTCGGGCCAGCTCGGCGAGAACGTCTCGACGTTCCAGTAGCCGGTGTTCCCCTTCGCGAAGGTCGGCGGCGGGTTCATGCTCCCGCCGTCGCCCGTGAGCGGCACCAGGGCCGGCGGCGTGGGGCGTGTGCGGAGCGGCCCGAGGGTGTCGGGCACGGTCACCCACCCGCCGCGGATGGTCGCCGCGCGGTTGTCTTCGGAGATCGAGTCGTACAGGCGCAACAGGCGCGCCTGGTCGAGCTCCTTTGCCAACGCCACGTCGTCGTCGCTCGGCGGCGGCGCCGGCTCGGGCTGCAGGCCGCCGATCGCCGCGTCGACCCGGGCGAGCTCGGCGCGAGCGAGTGCCTCGAGCTCGACCGGCGTCCACGGGAACAGCAGCGCCCGCTCGTAGCGCCACGCGTACGCCTCCGCGCCGATCACCGCGAACTCGCGCGCGGGCGTGAGCCGCCGGGCCTCGGCCACCCAGGCCATCAGCGCGTCCGCGGCGGGGGCGTGGACCGGCCGCGCCAGGCCCGCCACGGCCTCGGCCAGGCCGATGCCGACCTCGAGGTCGCGCCGGGTCGGCTCGGTGACCACCACGCGCATCTCGGCCACCATGGCGGGCACCTGCTCCAGCACACGCTCCTCGCCGAAACCGCCACCGAAGCTCTCCAGCGCGATCAGGTCGTTGGCGACCGGCTCGAGCCACTGGCCCGGCCGCCGCTTGTGGAGCGCTTCGACCGTCAGCGCGTGCTCGATCGTCTCGGCTACGGCGTACACCCACCGCGCGTCGGCCTGGACGTCGGGCGCCCACCGCCGCCACGGCAGCGACCGCAGCTTGCGCCGGTCGGCCTGCAGCCGCGCCACCAGCCGCGCGACGTGGTCGGGGGCGAAGCTCGGCACCCGCAGCGCGTCGTCGACGAGCCCGGCGTTGGCGGCGAGGCTGGGATCGACCGAAAACGCGACGTCGAGCACGTCGCGCACGACGGCCTGGAACGCCGTCGGCCCCGGCAATTTCATCGTCGCGGCGCCGGTGGGCAGGGCGTTGGCTGCCACCGCGGCCGAGGAGGTCAGGCACAACGAAGCGACGGCGGCGAAGGCGATGGGTCGGGACACGGCGCGGGATGGTACCGCGACCTACTCGGCGTCGGCCTTGGGCTCGCGGTCGTAGTAGCCCCGCTTCTCCTCTTCGTAGAACACCCCGCGAAACACGACCTGCCCGTCCTTGCGGTAGAAGGTCGCGATCTTGCCGCTGTCCGGGTAGCCGCACAGCTCGGGCGAGAGCATCGTGGAGAAGCACAGATACCGCAACGGCGCGGCGCCCGTGTTGACCAGCTGGTGCGCGGACTCGAGCCCGCGCGGGAAGCTCGCCCAGTCGCCGGCGCGCACCGCCACCTCGTCGCCCCCGATGCGCAGCGTACCGGTGCCGTCGAGGATGAAGAGCGCCTCCTCGTTGGCGCTGTGCCAGTGGTGCGGAAACGCCGCCTGGCCCGGCTCCAACACGTAGATCGACGCCCCGAGCAGCTCGGCCCCGGCAGCCCGCGCGACGCCCGCACCGCGGGAGGACAAGCCGCCTTGCCCTGAGGGTTGAAGCGGGAGTTCGTCGAGGTTGACGACGTTGGGGTGGCGACGCGACATGGGTCCTCCGAAGCCTGAACGCCCTATCAGGTGCCCCGACTGCTGTCCAGCCCGGCGGGGCACATTTGGGCGCTGCGCCGCGACCGTC
>SXOM01000053.1 GCA_005776735.1 Pseudomonadota bacterium | reverse complement strand
CTCGGTGTGCACCACCTCGTGCCGCAAGGCGCGATGTACCTCTCGGTCCGGTTCGACCTGTTCGGCCGCCCCGGGGTCGACGGCACCCCGATGTCCACCAACGAAGAGGTGCGGCGGTGGCTCCTCCAGCGGGCCGGGCTCGCGGTGGTGCCCTTCCAAGCCTTCGACCTGCTCGAGGATTCGGGCTGGTTCCGCATGTCGGTGGGCGCGGTCAGCGTCCCCGCGCTCCGCGCCGCGTTGCAACGGCTGGGCGCCGCGCTGAACGGCTGATGCGGCCGCGGATCTTGTGGCTCTCGCAGCTCGCCTCCGCACAGGAGCGTGTCGGGCGCGCGTGCCCGCACGAAGCAGACTTCGTCCCCGCTTCGCTCCCCGAGGCCGAGGTCACCGTGGTGGACGTCACCGCGGCGCCGATCCCCGACGCACGGCCCTACGCCGGCGTCGTCGTCGGCGGCTCGGTCGGGTGTGTGCACGACGCGGACGACTGGCGGCGTGCGCTCCTGGCGTGGTTGCGCCACTACGACGGGCCGTTCCTCGGCATCTGCGGCGGGCACCAGATGGTCGCGGTGGCGCGGGGCGGCGAGGTCACCCGCGGTGGCTTCGAGCAGATCGGGCCCCGCCCGCTTCGCGTCCCCGGCCTCGACGTCGCCTGGGTCGCGCAGGCCCACCGCGACGCGGTCACCCGGGTGCCCGCCGGCGCGGAGGTCTGGGCCGCCGACGAGGTGTGTGTGCAGGCCCTCCGCTACGGGCCCGCCCAGTGGACCACCCAGTTCCACCCCGAGGTGAACCCCGAGATCGCCCCCGCCTTGTGGGCCGGCGCGGCGACACCACCCCGGCCCGGCGAGCTGGAGGCCACCATCGCCGGAGGTCGTGCGCTCCTCGCCGCGTGGATGGCCGCCGTTCGGGGATAACAGCGGGTATGCCGCGCCTGCCCCACCCCCTGACCGCCTCGTCCGTCGCCACCCTCGTCGGCGGCACCCTGGTCGGGCTCGACCGCCTGATCGAGGGCGTCGCGCCGCTCGCCCACGCCGGCCCCGCCGACCTCGCGTTCGCCGATACCGCCGCCGACGCACCCGAGGCAGGGGTCGTGCTCGCGCGCACCCCGCGCGCACACGGCGTCACCATCGTGGTCGACGATCCGCTCACCGCGATGTGTGCGCTCCTGGTCGACCGGTTCCCCGAGCCTCGCCCCGCGCCGGGCACGCCGGCAATACACCCCGACGCCCGCGTGCACCCCCGCGCCGTGCTCCACCCCGGCGTCGTGATCGGTCCCGACGTGGAGATCGAGGCGGACACCGTGATCTTCCCGAACGTGGTCCTGTACCCGGGCACGCGCGTCGGGGCGCGGGTGCGCATCCACGCCGGCGCGGTCATCGGCGCGGACGGGTTCCGTTACCACGCCGGCAACCGCGGCCTGGTCAAGGTGCCCCACGTCGGGGGGGTGCGCATCGAGGACGACGTGGAGATCGGCGCCAACGCGACGATCGACCGCGGGATGCTCGCCGACACGGTCATCGGCCGCGGCGCCAAGATCGACAACCTCGTCCAGGTGGGCCACAACTGCGTCGTCGGGCCGTACGCGCTCCTGGTCGCGCAGGTCGGCCTGTCGGGCTCCGTGCACGTGGGCGCGGGGGCCATCCTCGCGGGCCAGGTGGGCGTCAAGGACCACGTCCAGATCGGGGCGGGCGCGCGCCTGGGCGCGCGGAGCGCGGTGCACGGCGACGTCCCGGCGGGCGAGACCTGGCTCGGCGAGCCGGCGCGCCCTGTCAAGGAGGCCATGCGCATCTACGCGGCGCTCCGCTGGCTGCCGGAGCTGGTGCGCGGTCGAAAGTAGCGCGTCGCCCCGGTCGCCGGCCGCGCGGCGGCGAACGTGGACTTCGGGACGGTCACGGCGCGGACGCCACGTTATGGTGGGCCCCCCTCCAGGGTCCTTCTTGGAACCCTCCGCTCCCCGCACGCTCCCCACCGTCGCCATCCCCGCCAACGACCAGGGCCCCGCCCGTCGTCACTGGACTGCGCTCACCGTCACCGTGGCGTGGGAGCTCGCACGTGCGCTTCCCCGCGTGCGGCCTCAGCTCTTGCAGCTCGCGCGCGAGCACGCGGCGTGGCGCCTGCCCGACGGCGCGAGCCTCGCGGACACCGAGCTGGTGGCGGCCCAGGCCACCCGCGAGTTCTTGGAGCGGCGCGCCGGCCGGTACCGCCGCTGGGCCGACGACCCCGACCTCGACGTGCTGCCCGACCCGCGGTGGCGCCAGGCCGTCCTCGACACCGCCACGCCGCTGCACGAGGCGGTGTTTCGGCTGCACTACGCCGACGGGGTACCGCTCGAAGAGCTGGCGCCGCGGCTCAAGGTCGACCTCACGTGGCTGCGCCCTGCGCGCGAGGCCGTCCGCGAGCTCGTGCGCGTGATCGTCGCCGAAGACGGCGTGTCGACCGAAGGGTGGGACGTCGAGCGGGTCGATCGGTTCGTCACGCGCGTGGCGCTCGCGGCCGGGGACCGCTGCCCGGGGCCGGGGGGCCTCGGCACCGAGACGGGTCGCGCCCACGGCGAGTCGTGCCCCCGCTGCGGCCGCGCGCTGCGGCTCATCCGCGAGGGTGTGCTCGCGCCCAACGACCTGTTCGCGCCCGATGGCCCCGTGCCCCCGCCGAACACCACGCTCACCCTGATCCAGGTCCAGGCCGACGCCCGCAAGGCCGCCCGGCCGCTGCACAAGCGGCTCGCGGGGGCGGTGCGGCTCGGCGACGACGTCCTCGTGCTCCCGCTCGACGCCGAGCAGGAGGCCGCGCTGCGCGAGCTCGCCGAGGCGGGAACCCCCGCCCGCACCCAGCTCCGCATCGCGAAGATGTCGGTGCCCGGGCGGCTCGCGGAGGGCCTCCTCGTCGGGCGCGCGCCGGAGGCGCTCCAGGACGCGGTGCAGTTGCTCCCGTGGGGCGAGGTGCGCGGGCTCGACGCGCTCCCCGAGCCCCTGCCGCCGCCGCCCTCCGCCGCGCGCTGGTGGGCCACCGCGGGCCTGGTCGCGAGCCTCGCCGTCGCCGCCGGCGCGTACGCCATGGTCGCCAGCCGACCTGAGGGCACCCCGGAGCTGAGCGGCGCCCGCGAGGTCGACGCGGTGGTGTTCGACACCAACGACGAAGCGTATGTCGACGTCATCGCCATCGGCCCCGACCGCGCCGAGCTGCTCTTCCACAGCACTTCGCCGGCCGACAAGGCGGCGCTCGCCACCACCGACGGGCGGTACCGCACCCCCGCCGACGCCCGCCCGGTGGTCATCGTCTCTGCGGGCACGGCGCTCCCCGACACCGAGCTGGTCGCCACCTCCGCGCGTGACGCGGCCGATGCCCGCGCGCGCCTGCGCGCCGCGCACCCGGACGCGGCCGTGCTCGTCGTGCGATAACCGTCCCACATGGCCGTCACCCCGCTCGACATCCTCCAGAAGCAGTTCGGCCCCGCGCGCCGCGGCGGGTACGAGCCCGCCGAGGTGCACGCGTTCCTCGACCAGGTGCGCGAAGCCCTCGAGGCTTCCCTCCGCGAGGGGCTCAAGCTGCGCGAGGCGCTGCTCGACCGCGACCGCGAGCTCGCGTCGTTGCGTGCCGAGTCGGGCGACATCAAGGAGGCGCTGGTGCTCGCGCGGCGCCTCGCCGTCGACATGGAGAACAACGCCCGCCGCGAGGCCGACCTCGTGATCGGCGAAGCGCGGCTCGAAGCAGAGCAGGTCCTCGCGGCCTCGCGCGACGAGGAGCGTACGCTCCAGGGGCACCTGATGCGCCTGCGCACGTCGCGCACCCACCACCTCGCCCAGATGCGGGCCTTCCTCGACGCGCAGCGGCGGATCCTCGATGAGCTCGAGCGCGAGTAGTGTCCTGCGGGTGCGCGTCAAGCCGGGCGCCCGGCGGGACGCGGTGCGATGGGAGGCGGGGCGGGGCTGGCGGGTCGACATCCAGGCCCCGCCGGTCGATGGCAAGGCCAACGACCGGCTGTGCGCCTACCTGGGCCGCGAAGTGCTCGGCGTGAGCGTGCGCGTTCGCGCCGGCGCGTCAGGCCGCGACAAGCTGCTCGATGTCGACGCGACCGCCGAGGTGGTCGAGGCCCGCCTCCGCGCCGCGGCCGGCGAGGCGACCCCGTGAGCGGGCGCCCGCTCCGGCTCGACCTGCACGTCCACAGCGACCGCTCCGACGGGCGCTACCCGGTTCCCGAGGTCCTCCGGCGCGCGGCGGCGGGGGGGATCGAGGTCCTCGCCATCGCCGACCACGACCTCGACCCCACCTGCGCGGCCGGCGTCGTCGACGTGGAGGGCACGCCGATCCGCTTGCTCGCCGCCGCCGAGGTGTCCGGGGCCCACGACGGGAAGGAGCAACACCTGCTCGTCTACTTCCGCGGCGACCCGCCCGCCGAGGCCCGGGAGTTCTTGCGCGGCCGGTGCCGCTCGCGCGCCGCTCGCTTCGACGAAGCGGCCGCCCGGCTCGGCATCACCGCCAAGGCCGACGACGCGGCGCGCACCGGCGACCGCGCGCTCACCCGCTACCACCTCGCCCAGGCCCTCGCCGACGAGGGCCGGGTGCGCCGCCCGTCCGACGCGTGGCGCCACCTCGGCGGCGACATGGTGCCGCTCATCGACCTCGCCTTCGTCGACGCCATCCGCCTCGCGCGCCAGTGGGGGGCCATCCCGAGCTGGGCCCACCCCGCGCTCCCCGACGCCAACCGCCACCTCCCGACCTTCGTGGCGGCGGGGCTCGAGGGGCTCGAAGCGGCGCGCCCGGGCCTCGACCGTCCGACCCGCAATGGCCTGCGTCGGCTCGCGAAGCGGCACGACCTGTTGGTGACCGGCGGCTCCGACTGGCACGGCTGGTGGGCCGGCAACCTCGGCGACTTCTGGTTCGACGACGAACACGCCGCCCGTTTCCTGGCGCGGCTCGACGCGTGAGCGCACCTGCCGCGCCGCTGGTGGTCTTCGGCGGCGGGGCGCTCGGCGGCGCGGTCGCCCGCCTGGGCGCCTTGCGCGGGCTGCCGGTGACCGTCGCGTCGCGCAACCCCGGCGACCACCCCGGGTGGTGGTTGCACCACCGTGTCGGCAGCGCCGCGCCGCTCG
>SXOM01000052.1 GCA_005776735.1 Pseudomonadota bacterium | reverse complement strand
GGCGCCGCCCCCCGCGCCGGCGTCGTCCCAACGGCGGCCGCCGGTCGCGCGAGCCCGCGGCCGGCTTGCAGCCGCCCCGGTTGCGACGCTACATCATCGCAGGGTCCTGGCCCTCCTCGCCGGCTGTCTGTTCGACCGGGCCACCTACGAGGCACGCCTGCGCGAGCTCACCGACGCCGACGGCGATGGGTACGCCCTCGAGGCCGACTGCGACGACGACGCGCCCGGCGTCTCGCCGGCAGCCGTCGAGGTCTGCGACGGGGTCGACCAGGACTGCGATGGCGAGGTCGACGACGGCTTCTCCGGCATCGCCGAGCTGTGCAACGGTCAGGACGACGACTGCGACGGCACCACCGACGAGGATGGGCTCGACGGGACGCCCTGGTACAACGACGCCGACGGCGACGGCTTCGGCCTCGCTTCGGCCCTCGTCCTCGCGTGTACCGCGCCGCCCGGTTTTGTGGCCGACGCGGGCGACTGCGACGACGGCAACCCGGCCCGCCACCCCGGCGGCGTCGAAGTCCCCTACGACGGGATCGACCAGGACTGCGACGGCGCCGACCTCATCGACGTCGACGGGGACGGCTACCCGGCGCTCTTGGTCGGAGGATTCGATTGCGACGACGAAGACACCGCGGTCTACCCGAACGCCACGGAGACCTGGGAGGATGGGTTCGTCGACAACGACTGTGATCCGGGGACCGAGGGTGCCCTGCGGGCGTTCGGCACCGACGTGTACACGGGTCGAGGCGCACTGGCCCACGCGGGCGGAGCGTTGGCGCCGCTGGGCGACCTCGACGCCGACGGGCGCGAGGAGCTCGCCGTGGCCGCGTTCTACGACGACGCCGGCGGCCAGTCGGCCGGGGCCGTGCACCTGCTGAGCGGGACCGATCCGGCGCCCCTGGGGAGCTTCCCCACGCTCGAGGGCGAGGCGGGCGACTACCTGGGCACCTCCATCGACGCGGCCGATCTCGACGACGACGGCGTTGGAGACCTCCTCGTCGGCGCCACGGGACGCGACGCGGGCGTCGGCGCCGTCTTGATCATCGGCGGGGGTGATCTCCCCACCGACGGGGCGGTCGGCGTTTCGGCAATCGCGCAGGCGCGGGTCACCGGGCCACACGCGGGGGCGTACCTGGGCTCGCAGGTCGAGGCGGCGGGAGACCTCGACGGCGACGGTCTGCCCGAGGTCGCCGTCTCCGCTCCGCTGGCCAACGTCGGCGCCCTGGAGGCCGCCGGCGCCGTCTGGGTGCTCGACGCCGAGCGGCTCGCGAGCGGGGAGTCGGTCTCCGTCGACGATGTCGTCATCCGCTACGAGGGTGCCGAGGCCTGGGACATCGCGGGGAACGGTGTCCAGTCGGGCGGCGACCAGGACGGTGACGGGCTGCCCGACCTCGTGGTCTGGGACAGCATCGACGAGCTGTGGCTCGTGCCGGGCGGCGCGGCCGCCGGCACCCTCGACGACCGGGCGCGCGCCCGCGTCGCCGAGGCGGTCGGGGACTGCCGGGTGCTCGGTGACCTCGACGGCGACTCGCTCTCCGACGTCCTGGTGCTCGGGAGCGAGGCCTACCTGCTCACCGACCTGACCGCCCAGCCCGTGTGGACGCGCGAGGGCGCCACCGCGCAGGTGGACCTCGCCGGCGACGAGGTCTCGGATGCCATCGACCTCGGCGACCGGGACGAAGACGGTGCGCCCGAGATTGTGCTGTTCGCGGAGCGGCGCGCGTCGAACGCGACCGGCTGGGTGGGCGTCACCCGCTCCGCGGACTGGTTCTACGGCTCGACGATCACCGACGCGGACATCGTGCTCGAGGCGGTGGCGAGCCGACCCGAGTCGGGATTCGGATACCGCGCGGCGCCGGCGGGCGACCTGGGCGGGGATGGCAAAGCCTGGTTCGCCGTGGGTGGTTGGCTCGACGACGAGTCAGGGACCGACGCCGGCGCGGTCGCACTCCTTCCGGTCCCCGGAGAGTAGGCCCTCGACGCTTCCCCCAGGGGGGTCAGCGGACCGACGGGCCGCCTCGCCTCCGCAGGACCAGCACCGCGAACCGCCCCCAGGCGGCGAGGGCGTGCACCGCGCGCAGCCGCGCCTCGACGGCATCCAGCACCCGGACCACCCGCTCGGGGACCCGAGTCGGGCCGTCATCGGGAGTGAGCATGCCGACCTGGTGCTGCGCGACCCGCTCGAAGTCCCCGCGCGCCAAGAGTGCCTCCGCCCGGCTCGGTGCGATCAGCGTGTGACCCACGCCCACGGAGCCGATCTGCACGGCTACCCGCCGCTCGCGCCACGCTCCCAGGGCGAGGCCGGGGCGTCCACGGGCCAGGTTGCCGACCCGGTCGTAGAGGCCGCCCGGCGTGAGAAAATGCAAGATGAGCAGCCCGCCCGGCGCGAGGACGCGCGAACATCCGGCCCCGAAGCGCGGGAGGTCACCACACGTGTTGAGGGCGGCGAACCCGGAGAGCACCACGTCCGCGGAGCCGGACGGGTAGAGCTCCCCCACGTCCTCGAGCCGCCCCACCTGCAGCTCGATGGCGTGCCCGACGGCGCGGCGTGACGCGACCTCCAGCATGCCTGGCGACACGTCGAACCCGCGCACGACACACCCCCGACGCGCCGCGAGCAGGCTGTCCGCGCCGGTGCCACAACCGGCGTCGATCACGCGGGTGCCGGGTCGAAGGTACGGCTCGTACAGCGCGCTCCAGGTCCGCCGGCCTCGCTCGACGAAGAGGGTGTCGTACGCGGGCGCAACCGCGTCGTAGGCCCTCGCCGCGTCGTTCATCGACGCCACTCGTGGAACGTGCGCGCGCCGCGCGGTCGGGTCTCGGCGTGGACCACCCTGCCCACGATGAGCGAACGATCGCCGAAGCGGCGGACCTCGTGAACCTCCGCCTCAATCCAGCCGTCTGCCGCATCGAGCCTTGGGGCGCGCACGAATCGCGCCGGGGAAACGGCCAGGCCGAGCCGCGCGCGCTTGGCGGCCCCCGCCCCTGACAATGCGCCCGCCTCGATCACCTTCGTCTCCTCCGACGCCGGCATGAAGTTGACCACGAACACCCCGCTCGCGAGCACCACCCGGGCCCCGAACGCCTCGGTGCGGCAACTGAGCGCATAGAAGGGGGGCTCGAGCGCGACCGGCATGTGCAGGTCGACCGGCCACAAGGCCTCGTCCCCCTCGTGCTCGCCCGTGATCAGCACGACCTCGCGCGGCACCAGGTAGGCCGCCCGTGTGTACTCGCTCGGCCCACCGAAGAGCCCCATGCGCACCCCCGCACGTCGGAGTCGGCCGCGAAGTCGGGCGCCGAGCGGAAGCACCCGCCCCCCCTAAGCCCCCATCGCCCCCGCCGCCCGCGCTGCGCGCCGGCCTCGGCCCGACCTCCAGCGCGGTCGCGGCGCGGCGCCCAAAAACGCGCGAGGCGCCGGCGGGAGCAGCCCACCGACGCCCCGACGGGACCGACCT
>SXOM01000365.1 GCA_005776735.1 Pseudomonadota bacterium | reverse complement strand
GGCCGCCCGACCGGCGACCGCCCCGCCGGCCCGCGCGACCCGGACTCCCAAGAGGTGCGCCCCGGGGTGTGGCGCCGCGGCGGCCGGTAGGCGCCGGCCCGCGCCGTGGACGCGCGCTGGTTCGCGACCTGCCCGGCCGAGACCCGCGACGTGCTGGTCGAGGAGCTGCGCGCGCTGGGGACGACGGACCTGGAGCCGCTCCACCGGGGCGTGAAGTTCACCGCCGACCTGGCGCTGGCGTACCGGGCCCACCTCGCGTTGGCCACGGCCAGCCGCGTTCAGCGGGTCCTGGCCACGCTCCCCGCGCCCTCGGTGCCTGCGCTCGCCGCCGGCCTCGCCGGGGTGCAGTGGTCTGAGGTCTTGCGGCCGCACCGGCCGTTCCGGGTCGAGCTCGCGCTCACCGACCCCGACGCCTTCGGATTGGGGGAGGACAGCGTGCGCGAGGCCGTCGTCGCGGCCGTGCGCGCCGGCTTCTCGCCGGGGCCGCCGCCCGACCACCGCCAGGAGGCCGAAGGCGCGATGACCGTGGTGGTCTACGTCCGCGGCGGCGTGGCCACCGTGGGGATCGACACCGCGGGCCGGGCGCTGCACAAGCGCGGGTGGCGGGTCACCGGGCACCCCGCGGTGCTCAAGGAGACCCTGGCGGCCGCGATCCTCCGGCTCGCGGGGTACGACGGGCGGGAGCCCCTCCACGACCCGATGTGCGGGTCGGGCACGCTGGTCATCGAGGCCGCGTACCTGGCGCTCGGAAAGGCGCCGCTCATCCACCGGGCGCAGGGCGAGTTCGCGATCGAGCACCAGGCGGGGTTCGACCGGGCGGCGTGGCGCCGCGCCGCCGACACGCTCCGCAACGCACGCCGCGACGCGCTCCCCTCACCCATCACCGCCGCCGACCTTCGACCGGAGTACGTCGCCGTCGCGCGGCAGGGGGCCCTGCGCGCCCGGGTGGAGAAGTTCCTGCGCTTCGAAGCTGGCGCGTTCGAGGCGCTGCCTGCACCGCAGGGGCCCGGCCTGCTGGTGACCAACCTCCCGTACGGCGAGCGCATCGGCCGCGCCGGGCTGGAGGGGCTCTACGCGACGGTGGGTCACACGGTGCGCAGCCGCTACCCGGGGTGGCGGTGGGCGCTGTTGGTGCCGGCCGAAGCCCCCACCGACGCGCTCGGCCTCCGGCCCTCGCGCGTGGTGCCGCTGCGCAACGGCGCGATCGCGGTCCACCTGTGGGTCGGGCCGTAGGTCGCCCCGGCGCCGCGCCGGCCGCCGGACCCTGCGCGACCCGACGACGGGTCGCGGGCTGGCGCCCTACAGCTCCTCGTTCCAGTTCAGCGCGATGCCCAGCGACCCGCCCAGCCAAAAGCCGCTCCGCGTGCCGCCGAACCAGTGGTCGTACTCCCCGTTGAGTTGGGCGACCGCGCAGTAGAAGCCCTCGTCCTCCCCTGGACAGAACAGGAGCCCGCCTTCGAGCCGGGCGCCGATGCCGGGCGCCTGCAGCTCCTCCTTCACGTCGTACTGCGCCACCGCGAACAGCGTGCTCCGCGCGAACGGACGTAAGCTGTGCTCGGTGTTGCCGACGACGAAGAGGTGGACCCCGACGTCGTTCATCTGGCCCAGGTCGTCCACCCGGGAGCGCCCGCTCAGGCCGAAGCCGAGGGAGAGGTTGTCCACGAGGTCTCCGGCCTCGACCGGGCTGAAGCCGGCGTCGAACTGCAAGTTCACGTTGCCCTGGGGCGGGTCGCCAGGCGTGATGGTGGAGCCGACGTGCCCATGCACGAGGGCGGCGCAGCCGGCGGCGAAGAACAGGACCATGCCCCCAGGATAGCCCGGACTACTCGATGTAGCCGAGGCCCCGGAGCTGCTCGAGCATCTGTGCGTCGGCCGGGGACGCGGTCGACGGGGCGGCGACCGCCTCGCGCGGACCCCAACTGTCCACGTCGGTGCGGCCCAGGCTGCCGGCGTAGTCCCACTGGAACGCTTCGCTGAGGACCCGCCCCGGAAGCTCCTTGGACACGGGGAGGCCGAGCAACCACGCGATCGTGGGCGCGATGTCGTAGGGGCTCGCCCCCTTGAGCCGCGCCCCCGCCTGGATACCGGGGCCCGTCGCGAAGAACACACCCTTCGCCGTGCGTTCGTGACACCCCGGGCGCGCGGTGCTCTTGGCCTTGGTGGCGCCCGGGCACGGCTCGGCGCCGTGGTCGGAGTTGACCAGGATCGTGGTGTCGTCCCCCGCGGCGGCGATGAGCTCGGCGAGCATGGTGTCGGAGTACCGGTACACCCCCTCGACGATCCCCCGGTCGCGGCCGAGCTTCGCCGGCGGGGTCGCATACAGCCAGGGCTCGACGAGGTTCCACGCATAGTGTTGGATGGGGTCGGGCCCGCGCAGGTACACCATGGTGAGGTCAGGCTGATCGGTCTGCAGGCGCTCGACCGCGAGGCGGGTGTGCGGCTCGTCGAGCGTGTAGAACGTCTTGAGCCAGGAGTAGGCGGTGCGCTCGTTGTACGGCGCGGCCTCCACCTGCGCCCACTGGGCGTCGTTCAGCTCCGAGCGGCGCAGGAAGTCGTCCTTGGGGAACGCTTCGGGCACGATCCACAACGGGCGGAGCGCCGCGGCGAGCTCCTTGGGCCAGGTGTCCTCCTGCATCGCGGCGAGGGCCTCGGCGTCCGCGTTCCAATACCGGCCGCCCATCCATCCGGCCGCCGCCGGGTTGGCATGATCGCTCACCAGCCAGCCGTTGACCGGCTCGGCCGGCCAGCTCGCCCACCAGTTGACCACGCCGACCGACTTGCCACCCTTGGTCGCGATGTTCCAGATGGCGGGCACCTTCCGCTTGTTGCTGGTGATCGGCACCATGCCGACCCCTTCGACCTCTTCGGTGTAGTCGACGACGCCGTGGTCCTTGGGGCTGCGGCCCGTCGCGACCGTGGTCCACACCACGGGGGAGTCGGTGGACTCGATGGTGTCGAACTCCACCTGCGACGCTCCCTCGCGGAAGAGGCGGGCGAAGGTCGGGAGCTCGCCGCGCTCGATCATCGGGCCCATCACCTTCCACGACGCGCCGTCGACCCCGACGAGGAGCACCTTGCGGGACGCCGGCGGTGGGAGCGGCGCGGACCGCGGGCGGAGGATGGTGTAGCCGTTCGGGC
>SXOM01000364.1 GCA_005776735.1 Pseudomonadota bacterium | reverse complement strand
TGTGGGTCATGAGTGCCGGAGGATTTCCGCCGCGCCTCGCATCGCCGCCGGGCGCCCGCCCGCCCCGGCTCGCGACCCGGCCGGTCGCGGGGCGCCCGCCAGCGAGGCGGCGTCGCACTTCGAGCGGTAGTTTGGGTGGGCGTGGCGACGGCCGTGAACCGCAGCAACGGCGGCGACGGCGGCCCTGGCCCCGGCGCGAGGCGACGCGCGACGGCGGCGTGGAAATCCGCCGGGGCTTACGCACCGTAAGCCCCTTCGGACTTCCGTGGCCGCGGTGTAAGCCCCCTCGGATTTCCGCTTTTGGTCGCCCGCGCGGCCCTGGAGCCTGAAATGCGCAGGTTTGCTCGTGGTGGCCGCGCCGCTGTCGTGCACCGGAGAGCGCAAAACGGAAATCCGGGGTGGCTTATGCCCGCCTCGCGGAAATCCGGCGGCGCTTATGGGTCACACGTGCCGGCGGATTTCCGCCGCGCCGCGCATCGCCGCCGGGCGCCCGCCCGCCCCGGCTCGCGACCCGGCCGGTCGCGGGGCGCCCGCCAGCGAGGCGGTGTCGCACTTCGAGCGGTATTTTGGGTGGGCGTGGCGACGGCGGTGAACCGCAGCGACCAGGGGGGGGGACTTCCCACCCTTTGTCAAGCGTGAATTCCGGCGGGGGGTACCCGCCGCATCGCGAGGTTGGTGGCGGATCGTGGCCTTCGCTCCGTCTTCGGCAAGAACGTTCTTCCCCGCCCGCTTCGCGGGCTCCTCGCGGAACAAGAACGCTCTTGCCTGCGTCTCCGCTGCGGCCCTCTGGCTTTTGTGGCGAGGAAGCAGAGCTTCCCGCCGATGGTCACGCTGCTGCAGCATCGTGGCCGGCCTTTCGTGGGCGGTTCGGGTCGTAGAGGCTGCCCGTGCGCAACATGGCGACGAGGAGCCTGAGGTTGCGGTCGCCAACGCTGCGGAGTGCGCGGCCGTGGCTGTGGCCCTTTGCGCGGAGTGCTCGGTACTGCGCTCGCGTTCCCTCGTCCGTTTGCGAGGCGACGCGGGACCAGTGGTACACGGCATTTCGAAGCCGGTTGTTGGCGGCTCGGCGCATTTCGGCGCGGCCGCGCTTGTTCTTCCCCGTCTGCTTGTTGACGGGCGCCACGCCGGTCAACGAGCGCAGGGCGGGGTAGTCTCTCGTCACGAGTGCCTGGCTGGCCTCGACGAGCATCGTGGCGGCCACCTTCCAGCCGACTCCCGGCAAGGACAGGAGGACGGTGACGTCACGATGCTCGGACTCCTGCCCCGCGGGCGGCTCCTTCTCCGCGAGCGCGGCGAGCAGCGCCTTCACGGATCGCTCCACTCCCTTGCGCTGCGTGGCCACCAGGCGAAGCCTCGGCAGCAGCAGCTCGATGTGCGCGACGGCGGCGCGCGTGGCGCCCTCGGTGACGAGGAGCGGCGGCTGGCGGAGGACCGTCAGGAGCGTCGTGGCGTCCACTCGCCGAATCCGATGCGCGGTGAGCACGGCAGCGATGCGCTTCGACGTGACCTTCGCCGCGGCCGCCGGGGTGGGCACCAGGGTGAGCAGCTCCCACACCCATGGTTCGTCCACCGATGGACACACCTCCATCACCTGCGGGAAGAACCGGAGCAGTTGCTCGCGAAGCCGGTTGGTGAGGCCGTTGTGTTCCTTGGCGAGGTCGTCGTCCGCCCGCACGAGTTCGCGGAGCACCACAATGTCGTGCTCATCAGCGCGCACCCGGCGGAACAGATGCGTGTCGGTCCGCAGCGAATCTGCGAGTACGAAGGCATCCCGCCGGTCGTCCTTCGCCCCCGCGATGGTGTGCCGATCGCGGAAGCGATCGAGCTGCTTCGGGTTGATGTGAAACACCGCGAAGCCGCGCTCCATCAGCATCTCCACCACGGCGCCTCGCGGCGTCTCGATGGACACGGCGGTGCTGGCCGGGTCGCCGAGCTTCGCCAGGATGTCGGCGAGCTCGGTGATCGCGGTGCCGCTGTGCTTCACCTTGCGCTCCTCGAGCACGTTCCGGCGGGGGTCGATCAGGCAGACCTGATGTTCCTCCGTCGCCCAGTCGATCCCCACGTAGTACCTAAATTCCTCAGTTTCCATTGTCCGCTCCTGGTTGTTCACCATGAACCAGCCACAAACCGCCGTCGCCCCTGTACTGGCGCTCGAAGCGCGACTTCCCACTGGACGTCGGTCGTGGCCGACGCCCTCGGGGTACGAGTCCCCCCCAGGCCGCTCGAAGCGCAGGGGGCGAATGGGTACTCCCGAGGGCGTGGCTCACGGTGCCGACCGTCGTATCCGCGTTACCGACAACGCCGATAGCACCGTGTAGATGATGAGACTCCCTCACGCCCCCAAAGGTACAGGGGGGGGGCGCGGCGCGCGCGAGGGGGCGCCGCTCGCAGCGGACGGTCGCGGCGCGCCGCCCTACAACCAGGTGTCGTAGGCGCCATCGCCGGTGCGTTGGCGCAACAACCAGGCGGTCGCCCAGGTGCGGATGCCCGGTTGGGCCTCCTCGGCGCTGGCATAGGCCGAATCCCCACACTCGTCGACGAGGTTCCCGAGCTCGCACATCAGCGAGTAGACGAAGTGGCCGCCGCCCGCGACCGTGTAGAGCGCAGTCGGGGCGCCCAGGTGCTCGAAGGTCGGCGTGACCTCCACGTCCATCGGGCAGATCTCGTCGAGCTCGCCGCCCATCACCGCCACCCCGGACACCTCCGCGAGACCGGTGTCGCCGAAGGTGTACCACCCGCACGGCGTCATCGAAACCCCCCCGCGCGCGCGGGGGTCGGGCGCATCGGCGATCGTGCCGGTGGGCGTGACCAGGCCGCAGAGTTCGCCCTCCCCGCCCGCGTCGCAATAGGCCTGGAACGCCTCGAGGTCGAGCGCCCCCCCGGCCACGGCCAGGGTGGTCCACCCACCGAAGCTGTGGCCCGTCACCTGGTACTCCTCCTCGGTGTCATATTCGGCCATCGCCCAGGTGGCGGCTCGGGAGATGTCGCCCGGGCGACGCTGCATCACCTCGGTCAGCCGATCCATGTCGAGGTCGAGGAAGGTGTTGTTCGGATGATCGGGCGCCACCACCACGTGGCCGTGGGACGCCCACCATTCGGTGAGGAAGTAACTCTGGAACCGGATGCCGCCGTTGCCGTGGCTGAACGCGATCAACGGGAACGTGCCCTCGGCCCGCGGCGCGCCCAGCTCGGCGAGCCCGGTGAAGATCGTCGGACTGTACGGGGTGGGCTCGTCGGCCTCGGTTGCGGGGTACCACACATCGACCGTGAGCGTGCCGCCCCGGTCGTCCTCGATCACCTGGGTGTCCCGGCCCACGGCGTAGGGCCCCGGCGCGGTGGGGTCCTGCACGACGTACAGGGCCTGTTCTTGCACACACGCGAGGAGCAGAGGGAGCATGCGACCAGTCTACCCGAGCCGGTCGCCGACGCCGAGCCGGGCGCCGTTGAGGAAGTCCTGCCCCGACACCGGCTTCTTCCCGGGCGCCTGCACCTGCACGAGCTCCAGCGCCCCCTCGCCGCACCCCACCACCGCCCCCGCGAGCAGCACGCCGGGCGCGGCGCGGCCGGGGGCGAGGCGCGCGCGCAACACCTTGATCGGCTGGCCGCCGTGCACAAACCACGTCCCCGGCCACGGCGACAACCCCCGCACCCTCCGATGCAGCACCACCGCCGGCTCCGCCCAATCGAGCCGCCCCATCTCCTTCTCGAGCATCCGGGCGTAGGTGACACCCGCTTCAGACTGCACGGTGGGCACGATGCCATCGAGCTCGTCGAGGGTGCGGACGAGGAGGGACGCCCCGAGCGGGGCGAGGCGCTCGAAGAGCTCGCCCGCCGTCTCCTCGGGGCCGATGGGCGTGCGCTCCACCAACAAGACATCGCCGGTGTCGAGCCCTTCGGCCATCTGCATCGTGGCGACACCCGTCTCCGCGTCGCCAGCCAGCACTGCCCACTGGATCGGCGCCGCCCCGCGCCACCGTGGCAACAACGACGCGTGCACGTTGATGCACCCCCGCCGGGGGGTGGTGAGGACTCCGGGCGGCAGGATGCGGCCGTAGGCCACGACCACCGCGACCTCGGGCGCCAGGCGGGCGAGCTGCTCGGGGAACTCGCCGGACTTGAGTCGGGTAGGCTGGAAGACCGGGATTCCCAAGCTTCGCGCCAGCTCGACCGTAGGCGGTGCCGTGAGTTGCTGGCCCCGCCCGGACGGCCGGTCGGGCTGCGCTACCACGCCCACCACCTCGTGACCCGCCTGCACCAGCGCGCGGAGCGTGGGGACGGCGAAGGCGGGGGTACCGAAGAAGACGATGCGCATCGCGGCCGGCTAACCGGGGCGGCCCTCCCCGACGGCCCGGTTCGGGGTCCGACCCGCGACCGACCCCGAAGGACTCCGGGTCCGCCGGTCGGCCCGCGGCGCCGCTTGCGCTCCCCGTTCAGTAGGCTATACATCCGTTCAGATGTCCGCCGCCCGCCTCGCCTGCCTCGACCTCGACACGTTCTTCGTGTCGGTCGAGCGTCTGCTCGACCCGACGTTGGTCGGCGTGCCCGTGGTCGTGGGGGGCCGCAAGGGCGACCGGGGGGTGGTCACCTCGTGCAGCTACGAGGTGCGGCCGCTGGGCGTGCGCTCGGGGATGAGCCTCGTCGAGGCGGCGCGGCTCGCGCCGCACGCGGTCTTCGTCCCCACCCGGCACGACACGTACGGCCCGTACTCCGCCCGGGTCAAGTCCATCCTCGAGGCGTGGTGTCCGGTGGTGCGTACGGCCAGCATCGACGAGTTCTACCTCGACTTCTCGGGGTGCGAGCGGCTGTACGGCGCTGCCGACGCGGCCGGTGGCGACGCCGCGATCGAAGGGGCGGTGCGCCGCATGCGCGAGGCGGTGCAGGCCGAAACGGGCCTGCCGTCCAGCGTCGGCATCGGGGCGTCGCGCGCCATCGCCAAGATGGCGAGCGGGCGGGCCAAGCCGGCGGGGGTGCTCATGGTGGCCGCCGGTGCCGAACGCCAGTTCGCCGACCCGCTCCCGGTCCGCAAGCTGCCGGGCATCGGCCCGGTGGCCGAGCAGGTGCTGCTCGCCGCCGGCCTCCCCACCCTCGGTCAGCTCCACGAGGTGCCCGACGGCGCTTCGCGCATCGCGGGCATGGCGATGCACTACCGCGAGGCGCTGCGCCCGTCGGGCCCGCTCCCCGAGCGCGATCGGCCCGCCTTCCGCGAGCACGACGAGGTGGCCGAGGGCAGCCTGTCCAACGAGCGTACGTTCTTCGCGGCGCTCTCCCGCCCCGACCTCGTGCGCGACGCGCTGCGCGGCCTGGTCGAGCGGGTCACCTGGCGGCTCCGGCGGCGGGGCGGGCTCGCGCGCACGGTCACGCTCAAGCTGCGGTACGACGACTTCACCACCCTCACCCGCGGCCGGTCGGGGCCGCCCACCAACGCCGAAGGCGACGTGTGGGAGCTCGCGCAGGAGCTCCTGGGCGTCGCGTGGGCCCGGCGCCGGCGGGTCCGGCTGCTCGGGGTCCAACTGTCCAACCTCAGCGCGCCGGCAGCCGTGGCCCAGCTCCCCCTTTTCCCCGCGGCGAGGCCCCGCGCCGGCGTCGCGATCGACGCGGTGCGCGACCGGTTCGGGTACGAAGCCATCCGGCTCGGCACCGCTACGACCGACCGGGCGCCCTCCCCCCGACTGGCGAGCGCGCCCGTCGCCACGCGGGGATAGGTTTCGGCATGCGCTTCTGCTCCGCCCTGTTCGGCGTCATCGTGCTCGCCGGATGTGACACCCCGCCCGCAGGCGAAGCGCCGGCGGCGCCCACCGCGGTCGACTTCTCGACCATCCCCGACGCCTTCAAGGACGCGGCGATCCCGGCGCCGCACGGCGGGGTCGATCTGCGGTTCGACCCCACGGTCGCCGACCCGGTCACCGCCTACGCCGATTGCTCGGGGCGGGTGCTCGCGTGCCTCGAGGCCACCCCCGACGAGTGGGACACGTGTGTGCGCTCCACGCCGCGCTGCACCACCGCCGAGCCGTGGACCGAGGCAGAGTGTTGCCCCGCCGCGTGCGTCACCGCCTACGACGACGCGCGCACCAAGGGCGAGGTCGGGTTCGACGCGTTCATGGCCGTCTTCGTCACCGACACCGCGTGCTTCCCCGGCCTGGAGGCGCTGTGACCCTCTCCCTCCTGGTGCTCTTCTCCCCGGCCGCGGCGTGGAACAGCGACGCCGCCGACCAGTACGGGCCCGACGCGGTCACCGTGGTGTGGACCAACGAACATCGCGACATCTACGCCGCCGCCCTCGCCACCCGCGGCGTCGACGACGCCGAGTCCACGCTCACGATGTACACCGCCGGGGGGGACGGCGTGCGCGGCACCGTCACCGACTGGGAGTCGGTCTCCGCCCAGGTCGAGCGGCCCTACGCGCCGTCGATGTTCGCCGACCTCCCCGACTTCTCCTTCTCCCTCGGCGGTTGGGCCGGCGGCAACGAGGTGTGCCCGCTCGACGGCGGGTGGAGCTCCTGGCAGTGCTACGGAAAGTACGGCTTCGGCGTGGGGGCGCCGCCGTCGTGGTTGGTGGCGGGCCTCAACTCCAGCCACTTCCTGCCCCAGGCGGAGGCGGCGTGGGCCTGGTACCACCAGCTCGCGGTCGACGATGCGGCCCGATGCACCGCGATGGACGATGCGTTGGCGGCCCTGGCGGGCACCGACTCCGCGCGCCGGGCCGCCGTCCGCCAGTGCGAGGTCGAAGCGCTCGCGCTCGAAGGGGTGGCCCAACACTACCTCCAGGATGCGTGGAGCACCGGCCACATGTGGCAGCGCTGGGGCTCCGCCGACATCGCCGACTGGGGCACCTCCGGCGCCGACATGGCGCGCGCGGTGCTCGTCGGCACCTACGCGGGGCTCATCCACGGCTCCGAAGAGATGCCGCTGTGCCAGCCCGGCACCGGCGTGGAGTACGTCGAGGCCGATGGCGACGTGGTGCTCGGCGCCGGCGACAAACACTACGACCGCCTGGAGAGCCTGAGCGCGACCCAGGCGGCGACGCTGGCAACCTGCGTCGAAGGGAGCCTCGACGAGGTGCTCTCCGCCCTGCCCGGCGAGCTCGGCGGGGTCGCGGGCGGCGTCGGTTTCCCCGGCCGCGAAGCGTGTTTCGCGCAGCGGGTCACCAACGGGGCGATGCGGCTGGCCCCCGGGTTCGGAGGCGCAGCGCCCAGCACCAAGGTGCGCTTCGTCGCGCGGCTCCTCGCCTCCAACCTCACCGCCGAGTTCACCGGCTCCGAGGCGGAGTGGGCCTCGGTGTCCGCGCGCGTCCGCCGCGACGTGGTGCGCAACATGGTCGGGCTGGTGGCGGCCTCGTCCACCGCCTACAATCCCCCCGAGGCCACCAACCTCGCGGAGGGCACCTGGTACGACAGCCGCGGCCGCTCGTGGGAGCTGCAGGTGTCGGGGATGCGCCCCAACTCGGCCTACCTCGACCGGCTCACCACCGCCGACGGCCTCTCCACGTTCGACCCCACCGTCGCCGCCGTCCGCGGCACCACCGCGGCGCCGACCGACGCGCAGGAGACCACCGCCGCGCAGCTCCGCCACGGGTTCGCCGCGGCGCACGTCGACCACTGGTGCGACCAGCCGCTGGCGACCGCGGTCGAGGTCACGCGGGGCCACTGCCAGGACACGACCGGCGAGTCGGCGGTGCGCGAGGCCAACTGCGGGGCGTGCGGGATGCTCGCGCAATGGCTGCGCCGCGATGGGCGGTCGGCCGCCGACCCGGGCCAACTCGACGCGGTGTGCGACGCCTACACCCCGGGGGGCACCCGGCTCTACGTGGGCGACTGGCTCGCGCCGGGCGCCACCGAGGCGACCGCGCTCAGCGAGGCCTGGTGCGGGCACGGCTGCGCCACCGAGCTGGCCGTGGTCGAGGTCAACGCCGCCGACGCCGACGTGACCGCCGACGCCGAGCTCACCGCGTACTTCGACCGGCTCACCGGCCTGGTCATGTGGTACACCGAGATGGGCTCGTACTACTACTCGATCTACCAGTGGAGCCTGGGCGACTACTACTTCGCCGAAGCCGACGCCCTGGGCAACGAGCTCATCGAGATCGGCCGCCTGCTCGGCGCGGCGCGCACCGCCGAGGACAGCTACGCCCGGTGGAGCGGCGGCTGGGCCGACGATGACGTGGAGGCCACCCTGGGCACGCTCGTCGCCCCCGGGGAGCACGCGGTCGCCTCCGCCGCCGCGAGCTTGGACTGGGACGCCGACCTTGCCGAGCTGCCCACGCAGAACTTCGCGTTCACCCTGCAAAACGGCGACAGCTACCCGATGGTCCTGGTGGCCGACGCCCGGTGGGTGGTCGACGCGGACACCGGGGCCCGCGCGTTGCGGCTCCGCAACCTGGTGTGGGTGATCACACCCTACATCCAACAGGCCGAGGCCACCCTGGTGCTCGACGGTGCCGACATCATCACCGTCGACAACCTGAGCACGACCACGACGGAGATCGTGCTCGACCTCTCGGCGCCGGGCACCCACCGCCTCGCGGTCGACGTGACGGGCAAGGTCCGCGACACCAGCGACCTCTACAGCCCCGACTACGACACCGACCTGGCGTTCCGCGCCTTCGCGGTCGACTTCGCGACCGGACCGAGCGACAGCGGGTGCGGACTGCAGTAGTCGGGCACGTCGCTTGCATGACCGAGGCCCTACCGAGGCCATCACACATGCCCGCACTCCCCGTCGACGCCATCCGCACCCTCGCCTTCGTGGGCCACGCCGGCTCCGGAAAGACCTCGCTCGTCGAAGCGTTGCTGTACGCCGCCAAGGCGGTCGAAGCGCCCGGCTCGGTCGCCAAGGGCACCACCGTCACCGACTACGATCCCCTGGAGCGTGAGCTGGGGCACTCGATCCGGTGCGGAATCGCACAGCTCCAGGTCGGGGGCCTGGAGCTGAACCTCCTGGACACCCCGGGGTACCCCGACTTCGCAGGGCACGCGCTCCCTGCGCTCACGGCGGTCGACCTCGTCGCGGTCGTGGTCGACGCCCGGGATGGAATCGGCCTGGTGGCCGACCGCATGATGCGCGCCGCGACCGAACGCGGCCTGTGCCGCATGGTCATCGTCAACAAGATCGACGCGCCGAACGTGCAGCTCGGCGCCCTGGTCGACGAGATCCGCGAACGGTGGGGGCGCCAATGCCTGCTCCTGGACCTGCCCGCGCACGGCGGCGCCGATGTCGTCGAGGTCATCGACCACGCCCAGGGCGACGCGGACCTGGGGGACGTCGCCGCCGCCCATCGCCAGCTCGTCGATCAGCTCGTCGAAGAAGACGAGGACCTGCTCGCGCGCTTCCTCGACGACGGGCAGGACCCGAGCGCGGCCGAGCTCCACGCCCCGTTCGAGAAGGCGCTCCGCGAGGGGCACCTCGTCCCCATCGTCTTCACCTCCGCCCGCACCGGGGCCGGCGTGGCCGAGCTGCTCCACGTGATCCAGAGCCTCTCGCCGAGCCCCGCCGAGGGCAACCCGCCGCGCTTCGAGCGGGTCGAGGGCGACGTGGTCACCGCGTTCCCGGTCCGCCCCGACCCGGACGCCCACGCCCTCGCGCACGTGTTCAGCGTGTGGCACGATCCGTACCTCGGCAAGGTGGCGGCGCTCCGGGTGCACCAGGGCACCCTGCGGCGCGACATGAACCTGTACGCGGGCGACGGCCAGCGGCCGTTCAAGGTCGCGCACCTGTACCGCATCCGCGGCAAGGAGCTCGACGAGGTCGACGCCCTGGGCCCCGGCGAGATCGGCGCCATCACGCGCGTCGACGAGCTGGAGCGCGAGGTGGTCCTGCACGACCACAGCGAGGACACGCACCTCCGCGTCGAGCGGGTGGTCCTCCCGCGCCCGATGTACGGACTCGCGGTCGAAACCCGCAAGAAGACCGACGAGCAGCGCATGTTCGAGGTGCTCCACAAGCTCGAGCTCGAGGACCCTTGCGTGGTCGTCGAGCGGCACCCGACCCTCCACGAGACCGTGCTCTTCGGGCTCGGTGAGCTGCACCTGCGGGTGCTCCTGCAGCAGCTCGCGTCGCGGCACCGCCTGGAGCTCGACACCCACCCGCCGCGCGTCCCCTACCGCGAGACCATCACCCGCGGCGCCGAGGGCCATTGCCGCCACAAGAAGCAGACCGGCGGCGCCGGGCAGTTCGGCGAGGTCTTCCTGCGCGTCGAGCCGCTCGCCCGCGGCGCCGGCTTCGAGTTCGTCGACGCCGTGCGGGGCGGAGTCATCCCCAACGCGTTCATCCCCGCGGTCGAGAAGGGCGTGCGCCAGGGCCTGCTCGAAGGGGTGGTCGCCGGCTTCCCGGTCCACGACGTGCGCGTGACCCTGTACGACGGCAAGACCCACGCGGTCGACGGCAAGGAGATCGCGTTCTACAGCGCGGGCCGCCGCGCCGTGCTCGCGGCGGTCGAGGTGGCCGGCCCCATCGTGCTCGAGCCCATCGTCAACGTCGAGATCAGCGTGCCGGCCGCGCTCATGGGCCCGGTCACCAGCGAGCTGAGCACCCGCCACGGGCACGTCACGCGTACCGACCAGGACGCCCACGGCAACGCGATCATCAACGGCCAGGCGGCGCTGGCCGAGCTCGGGGACTTCGGCTCCCGGCTCAAGTCGTTGTCGGGTGGAGCGGCGTACTACACGCTGGCGCCGAGCCACTACGCGGCGGTCACCGCCCCGGTCCAGCAGAAGCTCGCGGCGGCGTTCGAGCGCAAGGTCGAGGAGGACTGAGCGGCCGCTGGGCAGGACGCGGCGCCCCGGGGCGCGGGTCGGCGTTCCTTTTCGGGGGGCCAACGCCGGCGCGGACCGCGCCGGGGTGGAACTCCGCCGGCGCGGAAATCCGCGGGGGCTCATGCACCGTAAGCCCGTTCGGATTTCCCTGGCCGCGGTGTAAGCCCCCTCGGATTTCCGCTGTTGGTCGCCCGCGCGGCCGTGGGGCATGAAAAGCGCAGGTTTGTTCGTGGTGGCGGCGCTGCTGGCGGGCTCCGGCGGGCGGAAAACGGAAATCCGGGGTGGCTTATGCCCGCCTCGCGGAAATCCGGCGGCGCTTATGGGTCATGAGTGCCGGCGGATTATGCGGAGCCGGTCGTTATGCGGAGGCCGGGGCGCCCTCCGGATGACTTCCGAGCCTCGGACGCCAACGACCGGCCACCGCGGCCGGTCGAGAGTTACGCATAAGCAACCCGTCCGTGAGGTGCGAACGTGATCGACGTGGTCGCTGCCGTCTGCCGAATCCCCTCGAGCTTCAAGGCGCGGGGAGACGCGTCGGTCGTCATGCTCCTGGCGGAGTCGGGCTACCTGGATGCCTCTGCCACGCTCAGTGTGGACTCGGTTGCCGGGCACCTGGCTCGCAACCCTGAATTGGTCGATTCCTGGCTCAATTACTCCGCCGACAAACGGGTGTCGTCTGGCTGGTACTTCCTCCAGAATCCGGGGGGGGACATTCGCGGTCGGCTTCCACCCGGGCGGCGAACGCTTGGCATTTACCGATCCCCTTCGCGCCTGCGCAGAGTTCATCGTTCGTGAGGTGCGCGAGGTGGCTGACCACGTTGCCGACGCGGCGGGCAGGCGGCGTAGCTAGTTCCGTGCCGCGGCTGCTGACAAGCGGGTACCCGAGCCTCCCTACAACCCAGGGAGGCCCATGCTCGACCAGATCCTCACTCGTCAGAACATCGCCCGCAGCCTTCGTGCGGGCCCCGCCCGCGAGCACGTCGACGCCTACGTCGCGTGGCTCGTCGCTCGCCAGTACACGCGCGGCTCGATGTCGCTCTACCTGCACGCCCTCGCACGCTACTGTGTGTGGATCGACGAATCGAAGAGGCAGGTCGGTCGGGATGAAGTCGCGAACCTCGCTGCGTTCCGGGCGCACCTCGACACCCGCGGCCTCCTCTACGGCATGGGTCGCAACGGGAAGATGGAACTCCGGGGGGACGTGTCCTCGGTGGGGACGTTCGTGGGCTTCCTCGTGGAAACGGGCGTGGCGACGCCCCCGTCGCGCAAGCCCACCATCCAGGAGCAGTACCCCATCCTCGCCGAGTATGCGGCCTGGATCGGGCAGCACGGGGGCGTGCGCGCCTCGTCCCAGCGCGTGTACCTCGTCGTCCTCGCGCGGCTGGTGGAGGGCGTCGGCGACGACCCATCGACGTACACCACCCGGAACGTCCGCGGGTTCGTGACAAAGGAAAGCGGGAAGTTCGGGGTGGACCGCGCAACCACGATCACCATCGCGACGCGTTCCTACCTGCGCTTCCTGGTCGCGACGGGCCGCGTGGCGCGGGGGATGGAGGGTGCGCTCATGTACCCGGCGAACTGGAGGCTCTCGTCGGTGCCCCGGTACATCGAGCCGGACGACGTGGAGAAGGCGATCGCGGTGTTCGATCCCGCCACGAAGGTCGGGGCTCGCGATCGGGCGATCATCCTTCTGCTCGCGCGGCTCGGACTCCGCGCCGGCGAGGTCGCCGCGCTTCGCATGGCGGACGTGGACTGGGTGGGTGGGCGCCTCGCCGTCGCCGGAAAGGGGCGTCGGCAGCACTGGCTGCCGCTGCCGCAGGAGGTCGGGGACGCGATGCTCGCCTACCTCCTCGATGCACGACCGAAGGTCCCCAGCGAGTTCGTCTTCCTCCGCACGCTCGCGCCCTACCGGGAGCTGAGCATGGAAGCCGTGGCGGCCGTGGCCAAGAAGGCCATCCGGCTCTCCGGCGTGAAGACGCCCTCGGTCGGCTCCCACGTCTTTCGCCACTCGGTCGCGACGACGATGCTGCGGCAGGGCGCCAGCCTCGCCGGCGTCGGAGCCGTCCTGCGCCACCGCAACCCCGGGACCACCGCGCACTACGCGAAGGTGGACCTCGGGATGCTCGGGGAGGTCGCCCAGCCGTGGCCGGAGGTGTCGCCATGCTGATCACCGCCGTCGAGCAGTACATCGCCACCCGTCGCGCCCTCGGGTTCAAGCTGGTCGAGCAGAACCGCCGGCTCCGGCACTTCGCGGCATTCGCCGCTGCGCGCGGCGAGGATCACGTCAGAGTCGCCACGGTCCTGGAGTGGGCCGCGCAGGCGCCGTCTCCCCACGCGCGCCACATCCGGTGCCGGGACCTCCGCCGCTTCGCCCGGTTCGCTCACGCCGAGGACCCGCTTCACGAACGCATCGTCGGGGACCCGCTCCCCCATCGTTGGCGGCGCCCACTCCCGCACATCTACACCGCGGACGAGATCGGTCGCATGCTGGCGGCCGCCCGCTCCATCCGCGAGACGTTCTCGATGAAGCGGCAGATCGTCGCGACCTTCGTTGGTCTCGTGGCCACGACCGGCATGCGCTTCTCCGAGGCGCTCCGGCTGCGGCTGGACGACATCCACCCCGACGGCCACCTCGTCGTTCGGATGACGAAGTTCCGGAAGAGCCGCCTCGTCCCGCTCCACGCCACCACGCGCGAGGCGCTCGCCCGCTACCTCGCCAAGCGCCGTCGACAGAAGGGCCAGAACGTCTATCTCTTCCCGGCGTCCCGCGGGAACACCCACGTCAGCGAGCCGACGATGCGCAACGCCTTCCACGAGGCCCAGGAGATCGCCGGCATCGCCAAGCGCAACGGACGCTTTCCCCGCGTCCACGATCTCCGGCACACCTTCGCCACCCGCTCGCTGGAACGCTGCGCCCATCGGGGCAAGGATGTTGCGCGTCACCACCTCGCGCTGACGACGTACCTGGGGCACGCCAACCCGCAGGACACCTACTGGTACCTCCAGGCGACGCCGTCGCTGATGCAGGACACCGCGTCCGCGACCGAGTCGCTGATGTGGACGGTGACGCCATGACGCCGCTCGCGCCTCTGCTCACGGCGTTCCTCCGCGAGCATCTCCCGGTCGAGAAGGGCCAGAGCCCCCGCACCTGCGAATCCTACGCCTACGCGTTCCGCCTCCTCCTCGACTTCGCCAGCAAGAAGCTCGGAACCCGTCCATCGAAGCTGCACGTCGAGCAGCTGGACGCCAAGCTCGTGCTCGCTTTCCTGGAGCACCTGGAGGCGGACCGGAAGAACGGCGCCACCACCCGCAACGCGCGCCTGGCCGCGATCAACGCGTTCATGCGCTTCATCGAGTTCCGGGAGCCCAAGCTCATCGACCAGGTCGCCCAGATCCGAGCGATCCCCTACAAGCGACACGATCACCCCCTCATCCAGCACCTCGTCATGGACGAGATCCGCGCGGTCCTCGACGTGCCCGACCTCGGCACGCGGCTCGGCATCCGCGATCTGGCGATGATGCACCTCTGCTTCGCCGGCGGGTTGCGCGTCTCCGAGCTCGTCGGGCTCCCGCTCGCCGATGTCACGCTCCAGCCGTCGCCCTCCATCCGCGTCCACGGAAAGGGCAGGAAGGACCGTTGCCTCCCGCTCTGGAAGGAGACCGCGCAGGACCTCCGCCGCTGGCTGGCTGTGCGCGGGGACGTACGCACGCCCGAGCTGTTCGTGAACGCGCGCGGCGAGGCGATGACGCGGGCCGGGTTCGAGTACGTCCTCGACAAGCACGTCCGCGCCGCAGCCGAGCGCTGCGCGAGCCTCAAGGCGCGCTCGGTCTCGCCACACCAGCTCCGCCACAGCTGTGCGCTCATGCTCCTGCAGGCCACGCGCGACATCCGCAAGGTGGCGCTCTAGCTGGGGCACAACGACGTGAGCACCACCGAGATCTACCTGCGAGTGGACCCCTCGGAGAAGCTGGAGGCGGTGGAGGCCGCGGTGCCGCCCTCGCTGCGGAAGGGGAAGTTCAAAGCACCGGACGCGCTCATCGCGTCGCTGATGGAGCGGTAGAACCTCCCCGAGCAGGGCGCCGCCGCCTCCGATACGGGCGGCGCCCGACCATTGACCATGCCGCTCAGCCGCGAGCGCCTGGTCTCCCCGCAGCTCGTCGGCTCATCGGCTTGTTAGTCAACCTCGGCCAGGTAGACTCCGCTATCAACTTCCATACCCGCGACGCGGACTACCTTGAAGTGTGAGTCGTCGCACTTGAAGGCCAAAAGGAACTCCTCACCTTCTTCGACCCGACGGGCAGCCCAGGCAACCAACTCCGGCTCCACAGTCACGCCCTGCGGCGCGCCCTCCAGGACCACCACCTCTCGGCGCCGCGGGTAGCAGGCGGTGGGCAGGTACCCATCGAAACCGTCTCGGGCGATCACCCGCTGTGTCATCTTCGCGAACTGATCTGGAGTCACGTCCCTCGCCTAACCCGGAATTATGCGGCGCGACTGCGCCGGGTGACGCGAAGATACGCCATCTTCTACGCGAACTCCTGTACAGGACCCGGCGCTAAACTCCGCATCACGAATGGCTCCGCATAATCGACCTTATGTGGAGCACCGCATAAGACGGAATTCTGCCGTGGCTCGCACCGCAGCCGGGCGCCCGCCCGCCCCGGCTCGCGACCCGGCCGATCGCGGGGCGCCCCACGTGGGGCGGCTCCGGCCGGCCGGCGCCGGATC
>SXOM01000363.1 GCA_005776735.1 Pseudomonadota bacterium | reverse complement strand
TCTCCCGGTCCTCGTCGTCGACGAGGATGACCATCCGACCCTCGCGGATGTCCGCGATGGCGAGCTCGACCCGCCGCTCGGCGTTGTCCGCCATGACCTCGAAGCTCACGAACCCTCCTTCAAGAAGCCCTGCGCCGCGAGGAGCGCGCGCAGGGCGTCGTCATTGTGGGCCCCGAGCCACGGGGCGACCATGCGTTGTACGTAGCGGGCGATCACGTCGACCTCGAGGTTGACCCGTTGCCCCACCTGCGCCTGCCCGAGCCGGGTGACGGCCGCGGTGTGCGGGATGATGCCGACCGTGAAGCCGGCGGCGGTGGTGGCGTTGACGGTGAGGCTGATGCCGTCGAGCGTGACGCTGCCCTTCTGCACGAAAAAACGATGCAGCGTGGTCGGGGCTTCTACCTCGATTTCAATGAAACCGGGGCGCTTGTCGACCCGCACCAGGCGCCCAATTCCGTCGACGTGCCCTGTTACGAGATGCCCGCCGAGCCGATCTGTGGGGAGCAGGGCGCGTTCCAGGTGGACGCGAATCCCCGGTGCCAAATCGAAACAGGTGGTAATCCGTAGGGTCTCCTCCCCCGCGGTCACCTGGAACGCCCCGCGCTCCATCGCCTCGACCGTGAGGCAGACCCCGTCGCACGCGATCGACTCGCCCAACTCGAGACCCGAGAAGGGCGAGTCGATCCAGATGCGGCGGCCCGTCCCGTGCGAAGTGACGCTACGGACGGTACCGACGGCCTGGACGAGCCCCGTGAACATCGCGCGGCGCTATCACGCCCACGCACCCGGCGCGGCGCCGGCCCACCACGCGGCACGCGGGAGGTCGGGACTACCCGCGCTCCAGGCCCAGCCGCAGGTCGTCGCCCACGCGCTCGACGTGGTCGAAGTGGAAGTTGGGGGCCTGCGCGAGGCCGTAGCCGACCCCGGCCACGAACCCCGGCCCGCCGGCCAACACCCGCGCGTTCACGACCAGCTCCAGGCGGTCGCACAGGCCGGCGTCGAGGAAACTGCGGTGCACCTGGGCGCCCCCGTCGACCAAAACCCGGTGCAGGCCGCGCGACGCGAGGTCGCGCGCCACCGCGCGCACGTCGACGCCGGCGGGCCCCCGCGGGACGCGCACCACCGTCGCGGGGAGGGCGACCGCCGGCGCGTCGTCGCAGGCGTAGACCAGCGCCGTGCCCCGCTGGAAGACGACGGCGTCGGGCGGCGAGCGCAGGCGACTGTCGAGCACCACCGGCACCGCGTCGCGGCCCCCCGGGATGCGGGTGGTGAGCGCAGGGTCGTCGGCGACCACGGTACCCACGCCGACCACGATGGCATCGTGCTGATCACGCAGGCGGTGACTCAGCTCGCGCGCCGCGGGGCCGGTGATCCACCGTGCTTCGCCGGTGGCGCTGGCGATGCGCCCGTCGAGCGTGATGGCGGCCTTGAGCGTGACCTCGGGGAGCCCTTCGGTGTGCACGCGGATGAAGCCGAGCATCAGCCGACGGCACTCCTCCTCGCGCACCCCGACCTCGACCTGGACCCCTGCCGCGCGGAGCTGCGCGATGCCGCGCCCCGCGACCAGCGGGAACGGGTCGACCGTGCCGACGACCACCCGCGCAACGCCCGCCGCGAGGATGGCATCGGTGCACGGCGGCGTGCGGCCGTGGTGACAACACGGCTCGAGGGTGACGTACATCGTGCTGCCGCGCAGCTCGGCCCCCTGGCGCGCGGCCGACGCCAGCGCCTGGGGTTCGGCGTGCGCCTGGCCGGGAGGTTGGGTCCACCCCTCGCCGACGACGACCCCTTCCTGGACCACCACCGCGCCGACCGGCGGGTTGGGCGCGGTGCGCCCGAGCGCCCGGCGCCCGAGGTCCAACGCCAGGCCCATGAAGCGGGCATCGGCCGAGCTGCGGGCGTCGGCCCTCACGTGCGGGCCCCGCGCTCCAAGAGCGGACGAAGTACCTCGAGAAAGTCCGACGGGGACGTGATCTCGTGGTACACCGAGGCGAACCGGAGGTAGGCCACGTCGTCGAGGCGGCCGAGCTCCTGCAGGGCCAACATGCCCACCTCGCGGGTGGTCACGTCGCCGGAGCGCCGGGCCAGCTCGCGCTCGACCCGCGCGCACGCCGCGTCGAGCTGCTCTTCGGTGACCGGGCGCTTCCGGCACGCCAGGCGCAGGCCCGACAGGAGCTTGTCGCGGTTGAAGCTCTGCTTACGCCCATCGCGCTTCACCACGTCGGGGAGGCGGAACTCCACGCGCTCGAACGTGGTGAACCGAAAGCCGCAGCCCTGGCACTCCCGGCGACGCCGGATGCTGTCGACCGCCTCACGGCTGTCGACGACGCGGGTGTCGGGGTGTTGGCAGCTCGGGCAATCCATCGCGGGGCGGAGCTAATCGTTCAGCCGAGGCCCGGCACCGGGAACCGGGCGGTCATGCGATGGACCTCGGCGCGAACCCGAGCGATCGCCGCTTCGTCCTGCCAGTGATCGAGCACCTCCGCGATCCACCCCGCGACCTGGCGCGCTTCGGCGGTGCCGAGCCCGCGCGACGTCATCGCGGGCGTGCCGATGCGGACGCCGGACGTGACGAACGGGCTGCGCTTCTCGTTGGGGACCGTGTTCTTGTTCACGGTGATGCCGGCCCGGCCGAGCGCCTGCTCGGCGTCCTTGCCGCTGTACGGCTTCTGCGAGAAGTCCAGGAGCATCAAGTGGTTGTCGGTGCCGCCCGAGACGAGGCTGAACCCCCGATCGACCAGGACGGCCGCCATCGCCTGCGCGTTGTCGACCACCTGGCGGGCGTAGACGCCGAAGTTCGGCTGCAGCGCCTCGCCGAAGGCGACGGCCTTCGCGGCGATCACG
>SXOM01000362.1 GCA_005776735.1 Pseudomonadota bacterium | reverse complement strand
GACCGGCCGCGTCGAGCGGCCGGTCCGGCGGCGCGTCGCGGCGCGGGGGCGACGGCGCGCGCGGCGCGCGGCGGACACCCGTCACCACTTGGAGGGGTCGTCCCACGGGATGGGGAAGCCCTCGACGACGAGCACGCGGTTGTTGCCGTCTGCGGCGCCATAGAGATCGTTGAGCACCCACTCCGGCTGGCCGTCGCCGGTCATGTCAGCAAAGGCGTTCGTGTAACCAAGCCCTTCGGGGGCGATGCATGGCCCGACCACCTCGGCGTAGTCGAAGGCACCTCCGCCCAGAAGGCGGCTGCTGGGGAGCAGGCAATTGTTCCAAAGGATGGAGTCGGCGACGCCATCGCCATCGCCATCGCCGTCTCGCGTGAGCACCCATCCCGTCTGAGGGAGTCCCTCGATTGTCGTATGGGTCCACGCATCGAGCCGACCCTCGGGGATTCCGCCCGACGTGTAGAACAGAGCGCCGGATTCGCCATCATCGAAGTGAACCCCCACCGCCAAGTCTTCGAGTCCGTCGCCGTCCGCGTCGGTGCGCACGTCTACCACGTAGGTAGTCGGCGTCAGGTAGTGGGGGTGTTCGTTGTCCAGCCAGGAAACCTCGCCGAGCGAGGCAACCGTGCCTTCGCCGCGCCATAGGTCGATGCCGGCAAGCATCACCAGCGACTCGGATGCGCCCTGCGAAAATGTCACAGCCACGCACAGCTCGTCGCTACCGTCGCCGTCCAGATCGCCCACGTTGCTGGGCAACCCCGTCGTGTTCGTGGCCTGGACAATGTCGTACACCGTGTGGGGGTAGGGGTCGAAGTCACTGCCGCCCAGGAAGCCGAGGTCGCCGCCGACGACCGCGAAGGTGCTCGGTTCGTCGGCGCCGTCGCGTTCGTACAACCAGAGCAGGTCGGTGTTGCCATCGCCGTCGAAATCGCCGATGCCTCCCCACAGGCTCGCGTCGACGCCCTCTTCCAACACCCAAGTGGCGATCGATTGTTCGGACGCCGACTCGCCTGGCAAGTAGCCTTCGGGCCGCCCGGGGACGAGGTGCAGCCAGGACGGTCGGCCCCCCGCGGCCGCCTCAGAGGCCCAGATATCGGAATACCCGTCGCCGTCCACGTCCCCGGCGCCCGAGGCCCCGCCCAGGGTGTGCGGGGTGGAGAACGGAAGCTCGGGAAGGGGCCCTGCGGGCGGAAGCGCGTCGAGTTGGGCCCCGAAGAGCGGCCCCGCGTTGGGGTGGTAGTCGGGCTTCTCCGCGCGCCGGGCGGCGATGTCGGCCCGGCCGTCTCCGTCCACGTCACCCATCGAGCCGTACACCCCCTGGGACGCGTCCGGGTCTTCGAAGGCCCACGACCACATCGCGCCGGCGTCGCCCGCCTGCCCACACGAGCCTGGCGGGATGGGCTCGCCGTCGCAGTCCTGGTCCAGGCCGTCGCAGTAGTCGGGTGCGCCGGGGTACACGTGGGGCAAGTGGTCGTCGCAGTCGCCGTCGAGGGGCCGGTACCCGTCGCCATCCTGGTCCAAAATGTCTGGGTGGGGGCCAGTATCGGCGCTGTCACCTGTGTCCTCGGCAGTGTCGCGCCTCGCTGACGAGTCGTCCGTGTCCCCCGAGCCGGTCCCGCAGGCCAGCGCCAGCACCAGCGTCACCACGAGAGCTCCCCGCGCCACGCGCCGCCGCCGAAGGTGGCGACACCAATCCAACTGCAAATGACCTCCGGGGGTGCCGAAGAGCGTAGCACAAGATCGGCCGGCGCGGCGCCGACCGCGCGCGGGGCACCGGGCCGCGCGGCGGCCTCCGCGCGCCTCCCGCCCGGTCGCGGCGCGGCCCCCGCGTCGGTCGGTTACCGGCGGTCCTCGGGGTGTCCGCCCCTCCCCCCGATCCGCCGCTCCGTTGGGCGCTCCGCCTCGCCGGCGGCGGCGCTGCCGCGTGGCTGGCCGCGGGCCGCATCACCAGCACCTCCGACGACGCGTGGATCTCGTTCCGGTATGCGTGGAACCTCGTCCACGGGCACGGCCTCCGCTACAATCCGGGCCTGCCACCGGTCGAGGGGTACAGCAACCTCCTCTGGACCTTGTGGAGCGCGGTCGGCATCGGGCTTGGGGTGCCCGTCGAACGGTGGGCGGTCACCAGCGGCGTAGTGCTCGCGGCGATCACGGTGACCACGACCGCGGTGATCGCGGCGCGCGCGGGAGCGGGCCCCCTCGGGGAGCTCGTCGCGGTGCTGCTCGTCGTGGCCTCGCCGGTCCTGGGCGGGACCGCGGTGTCCGGCCTCGAGACCCCGCTGCTGAGCGCGCTGGTGGCCCTCGCGGCGGCGGCGGCGCTCGGACAGGGCGCAGGGGCGCGGATGGCGGCCGCCGGGGCGGCGGGGTTGGCCGGGATCACGCACGTGGAGGGTCCGCTCCTGGTGTTCGGGCTGGGGCTCGTGGCGCTCGCCGGCGCCCCCGCACGGGAGCGGCCGCGGCTCGTCGCGCTCCTGGCGGGTCCGGCCCTCGCCCAGGTCGGTTTTCGGGTGGTGTACACCGGCGCCTGGCTCCCCAACACCTTTCACGCCAAGGTGCACGGCACCGCCGCGGCCGGCCCGATCTACCTGGCGGTGGTGGGGGCGATGCACCCGTTGTGGACGTTTGCGGCGGCGGTCGGCGCCCGGTTCGGCGCCGCGCCGGGGGCCGCTCGTGCGCTCTTGCTCGGCCCGGTCGCGGGGGCGGCGGCGTTCGTGCTCCTGGCCGACGGCGACGAGATCCAGGGCCTGCGCTTCGT
>SXOM01000361.1 GCA_005776735.1 Pseudomonadota bacterium | reverse complement strand
TTCGAGGACCGCCGCCTGGGCGTCGGCGTCGGGCCCGAGCCCCGGGTGCACCACCACCCAGCCGTAGGTCGCGCGGAGCGCGGTGAGCGCGGCCTCGTCGAAGGGCGCGGGCGCGGGGACGAAGCGGCTCGGCAGGTGCGCGAACGTGACCGGGTCGCCGGTGTCGTGGCCGCGGGCGTCGGGCTTGTAGGGCACGGGCTTGTGGTGAACCGTCTGGTACCAGAAGTACCGGCTGGTCGCCATCGTGGTGCCGCTGTCGCCGGGGAGGTCGAGCACCGCGCGCACATCGGGGTCGTCGGCGATCTCGTGGTACAGCGCGGGCACGGTGGCGGGCGACTCGACCAGGGGCCAGCAGGCGAGGGAGCCGAGCGCGGTCTCGGCCGCCGCGAGGGCGGCCAGGCCCGCGACCCACCGTGGGCCCCGCCCGACCAGCGCTGACGCGGCCAGCACGCACACCACCGCCTGCGCGACGATGCTGAGCCGCTGCGGGTGGGTGATCGCCAGCCCCGGGACCAGCGCCTGCAACCACGCGAACGGGAGCGCCGCCGGCGCACCGCCCCAGGTGGGGAAGCGGCCGGTCCAGAACAGTTGGGGACCCAGGCCGAGCACCAACGAGCCGAGCGCGAGCGCGGCCCACCCCGCCCGTCGACGCGGGGACCGGAGCACGCCGACCGCGGCGAGGACCCACACCGACACCCGGAGCTGGCCGGTGTGGCGGAAGGCCTCACCGTAGCGTCGAGGCAGGTCCACGCTCCAGAAGTTGCCCGGAACCAGGTAGTTGCGCGGGTCGACGGCGTTGTGGTGGGCGAGCTCGCGGTTGAGCCCCACCGGTCGGGAGACGAGCGCCTCCTCGGACTGCACCGACGCACGCAACGCCCACGCGCACGGTGCCGCCACCGCCGCGCACATCCCCGCGGCGAGGGCGAGCCCGAGCGCCCGCGCCCGCAGCCCCGCGCCCCCCCCGCGGAGCCCGAGCAGCAGGCCCGCCGCCCACCACGCGCCGACCGCGAGGACGTGCACCAGGCCGTAGTAGAAGTTGCCCCACACCGAGAGTCCGAGCAGGAGCCCCAATCCGAGGTGGACCCGGGCGCCGCCGCCCCGCCACGCCCGGAGCGCCGCCCACAGGACCGCCGGCGTCCACCACACGGCCGCCACCTCGGTGATCCCGTTGTGGAGCTCGCACAACAACAGCGGCGTGGTGGCGTACGCGACCCCCGCGAACCAGCCGTGCGCGCCCTCGCCGAACGCCTCCTCGGCCAGCGCCTGGGCCGCCGCGCCCGCCAGCGCCACGCGCCCGACGAGGAGCACCTCGTAGGCCACCTGCGGCCCGAACGCCCACGTGATCGGCGTGGTGACGAGCGCCCCGAGCGGGTCGATGAAGTAGAGCACCCCCCCGCCCGGCGCGCCCACCAGCGTCGTGTGCCACGGGAGCTGCCCCTCGGCGAGCTGGTGCGCCACCCACCACAGGCCCCAGGCGTGGTTCCACACGTCCACGTCGGGGTGTCCGGTCAGCCCGCCACGCGGCAGCACCACGCACAAGGCGAGGCCGATCCAGGCCAGGATGCGCGGTGGGCGGGCGGGCACCCCTCCCGCCTAATCAGGCCGAGAGGTACAGCCAGAGCGGCGCGGCGAGCACGGTCGCGACGGTCCCGAAGACGTAGGCCGCCTGCGCCGCCCCGAGGCGGCCCCGCCGCAGCCCGTCCCACGCCGCACGCCGGAGGTCGGGCACCCCGGTGAGGTCGGACAGCGCGTGGGTCGCGTCGTTGTCGAGCAGGAACGGCCAGCCGGTGCACACCAGCACCACGAGCGCGCCTCGTTCGAGCCCCCGGAGCGGCGCGAGCACCTCTACGGGCAGCGCGCAGGCGATCGTGGCCGCCGCCGCGAGCACCACGAGGTTCATCGCCGGCCCCGCCATCGCCACGACCGCGTGCTGGGCGCGGGTGCCCAGGTACATGTCGGTGGTGTCGACGTACACGCCGCGCCAGCCGATCGCGGCGCCGCGCACCTGGCGGCCGAAGGCCACCACGGCGACGGCGTGGGCGATCTCGTGCACCGCGACGTTGAGCAACAGGCCGAGCGCGAGCCAGCCGGCCATGGCGAGGTCGCCCGCAGGGTCAGGCCGCGCGTCGATCACGGCGCTCGCGACGCCGAGTCCGAGCACGGCCACGAGGAGGGGTAGGTTCCACCAGGTGAACATCGGGCCGATCCCCCGGTGGACCGCGCTGGCCAGGGCGTGCATCCCGTCCCAGGTCAGCTCGCGTCGGAGCCAGGTGGTGTGCTCGAACCGGCGGCGCAGGAAGCCGGCCGGCACCACCTCGACGAGGCCCGCCTGCCGCAGGACGTGGATGAACCGCGTCACCTTGCTCACGTGCAGCGAGCCGAAGCGGATGAAGTAGGCGGTGGCGATCTCCGCGACGGTCGCCCGCCCGTCGAGGAGCGACCAGATGTGGCGCTCCTCGGGGCCCAGGCGCAGGTAGACCGAGCGGTCGGGGGGCACCAGGACCGCGCCGGTGTCGGTCTCGGTGAGGGTGGCGGGGCGCGGCCGGAGCCGCATCCCCAAGAGCGCGACGCCCCGATCGATGCGGCGGACGGCGAAGCCACCGGCTCCAGCCCGTACGACCACTTCGAGGGGGCGAGGCGTCATCGGCTAGATCGCGTAGTCGCCGCGGGACAGGAACTCCGCGGAGAAGGCGTCGGAGAAGGAGCGCACCCGCTCCGGGTCGCGCGTGGCGGCCACGATCGCGGCGACGGTGGGCTCGTCCAGCGCGTAGCCTTCGTGGGCCAGCGTGCCGCGCACGTCGGCCACGAGCGCCTTGCGGAACTCGGCGTCGATCAGCGCTCGGCCGACGAGGATCTGGAGCGTCGAGGGGGGAGCGGACATGGGCACCTCGGGGTTCGTCCGGGGGATCGGCACCGCCGAGGGAGGGCATGAGGGTTAACGGCGCCTTCCCATGTCGACGCGTCGTCCCGCCGCCCGCTTCGCCCTCGGTGTCGTCGTCACCATCGGGCTCTTCGCGTGCGCCGAGCTCGCCCTGCGCCTGGTGCGCGGGCCGGTGCCACCGCCGCCCTTGGTGCGCCAGATGTGGGATCCGGGGTCGGTCCCGTTCACCGTCTCGGGCGCCCAGGTCGAGGCCACCTACCAGGAGCGCGACCTCGTGGGTCCGTTCCCAGCCGAGCCGAGCGCCGGGGTGCCGCGCGTCATGGTGTTCGGCGAGTCCAGCGTCCGGGGCGGCAGCTACCTCCCCGCCGAGCAGGAGTTTCCGGCCTTGTTGCAGGCGCGCATCACCGCGGCGGGCACGCCGGTCGAGGTGCTCAACCTCGGGCGGGTCGCGATGGACTCGCACTCGATCCGGGTGGTGGCCGAAGCGGCCGTCGCGTTCCGGCCGCAGGTCGCGGTGTTCTACAACGGGCACAACGACATCGGGAACGCGTACTTCCTCGCCCGCTACTCGAGCGTTTCCAGCGCCAACGCCGCGCACCTGAGGGCGTTCTTCCAGCGGTTCCAGCTCTACGCCGCGCTGCGCGACGCGGTGATGCCCGCGGCGCAGGCGGGGGGCCCCGGCGCGGGCCCGCCGGTGTCGGCCCGCCCGACCGACGCGCAGCGCGCGGTGGCCGAGCAGGAGTACGGGGCCAACCTGGAGCTCGCCGTACGTGCGATGCAGGCGGCGGGCGCCAAGGTGCTCCTGGTCACGCCCATCAGCCGGGACGGCGTCTACGAAGCGCAGGAGGGCGTGTGCCCGGAGCTGGTCGCGCCGAGCGCGTGGCGGCCGGCGCAGTCGGGGTGGGTGTTGTTGCCGCGGCTGGTGGGGCCCGAGGTGGCGGCGACGGCGGCCGAAGCTGCGCCGAGCTGTCCCGAAGCGCGGTACGTCCGCGGGTGGTGGCGGCAGGCCCAGGCCGACTTCGCCGGTGGTTGGGCCGACCTTCACGCCGCCCGCGACCTCGACCCCCGCCCGGTGCGCGCGAGCGAGGGCATCCTCGAGGCGATGCGCGCGGTGTCGGCGCGCACGGGCGCCGGCCTGGTCGACCTCGCGCGCGACAACGAAGCCCTCCACGCGCCGACCACCGACGCGTGGTTCATCGACCAGGTCCACTTCTCCGCGGCGGGCCACGAGCAGGTGGCCGAGGCGGTCCAGCCCGCGCTCACCGCGCTGCTCGGGGGGTGAGCGGGGGCGCCGGCGCTCCCGTCACGCCGCGAGGACCGCCTGGAGCCGCAGCACCGCGATCCGCGACTGCACGTGCAGGAGGCGGACGCTCCGCTGCGCGGCGAAGACGTCGAAGTGCGCGACCCCGAGCGCGGCGGCGGCGGTGCGGGCGCGGCCCAGCTCGGCGATGGACTGGGCGACGAGCTCCTCCATGATCGGCGTGTGCACCAGCGCCCGCCGGACCTGCTCGACGGACGGTTCGCCGCCCGCCGCTTCGCGGGCCACTTCGCGGGCGTGGGACAGGAGCCAGGTGCGGCCGCCGCTCAGGAGATCGCGCTCGTGGCCCCAGACGTCGTTGACGCAGCCGTAGGACAACGCCAACGCGTGCACCAGCTTCGGCACCTGCGCTTCGCCCCGCCAGTCGCCGCTGGCCCCCATCACCGCGTACAGCGGCACCTCGGCGAGCGCACACTTGCGGGCGTGCTGCACGAACGCCGCGTGGGGGTAGCTCCCGCCGCCGGTGAGTTGGCGCCGCTCGGCCTCGGTCTGCTCCGAGAACGTGAACCACGCGCAGCGCGCGACGTCCCAGAAGTGGGCGTCCGCGTGCGTCCGGTAGAGCGCGAGCGCGTCCCACAGCAGCGCGTTGGACATGAGCAGGTAGGGCGGGTGCCCGCGCCCGTCGGGCTCGTCGACCACGTTGTCTTGGATGCGGACGTAGGCGTACGCGAGCGCGGTGGCTTCGAGGATGTCTTCGAGCGCGTCAGGCGTGACACCCCGGCCGAGCCAGATCGGCAGGTGCAACAGCGGCGCGGCGTCGGGCCGCGAGAAGTACCCGGGGCCGGCCTTGGCGAAGAAGTCTCGGGCGAGCTCGCGGAGGGCGGGCGGGTAGGCGTCGATGCGCCGGTGCAGGCGCGTCCAGACCCGGTCCAGGATGGGGGCATTGTCGGCGTAGACCTGCACGGCGGCTCCTGGGCGCCGATCGGCTGGGCGCGCCGCGACTTGAGGCGGACGCCGGGGCTGGGGCGGACGCGCCGCGACCGTCCCGAGGCGGGCAGGGTCCGGCGCGCGTCCGGCGGCGAGGGCGACGCGCGCGGCGAGCTGCGGCACTTCTGCCGTCAGATCCGGTCCGTCACCGCCCAGATCACCGGCTCGCCCGACTTGCCCTTCACCTTGACCGGCGGCATCCGCAGGTAGCGGAAGTCGGGCGCGGCCTCGCGCACGGAGTCGGAGACGACGAGGTCCTGCGCGAGGTCCTTGCACAGCGCCTGCAAACGCGCGGCGTAGTTCACGGTGTCGCCGATGACCGTGTACTCCATCCGCTCGGGGGTGCCGACGTTGCCGGCCACCACCTCGCCGAACGCGATGCCGACCCCGATGCGCACGACATGATCGCCGCCCACCCCCGCGGCGTTGAGGCGCTTGATGCACGCATGCATCTCGATCGCCGCCCGTACCGCCTGCTCGGCGGCGTCGGGCACCTCGCGCGGCACCCCGAACACCGCCATCAGGCCGTCGCCGAGGAACTTGTCGAGCGTGCCGCCGTGCGCGAACACCACCCCGACCAGCTCCGCGAAGAGGGTGTTCAGGAACTCGACCACCCGCTCCGGGCGCTCCCGCTCGGAGAACGGCGTGAAGTCCCGGATGTCCACGAACACGACGGCGGCGGTGCGGCGCGCTCCCCCGAGCGCCATCGCGCCGGGGCTGTGCACGACGTAGTCGGCCACCGACGCCGAAAGGTACTTGCGGAGCTGCGTCTGCTGACGCTCGGCCTCGAGCTTGAGCAGGGTCTCCTCCGCGCCGTGGTGCCACTCCCGCTGCAAGAGGGCGGCGAGCGCCGCGAAAAGGCCGCCGATCACGAGCAGGAAGCCCGCGACCGTGAGCTGGTCGGGCACCGACACCGCGTTGGTCCCGTAGGTGGCCTGGTCGGTCGTGCGCACCAGGCCATTGTGGACGATGTACCCGAACAGCGCGAGGCGCTCGAGCGCCGCGAGGCCCCCCGCGAAGAGCGCGGTGCGGACGCTCCCCGACAAGGCCGTGAACAGGAGAAACGGCGGGTACAAGGCGACGAAGACGGGCGCGAGAAGCGTCTCGTACGCACCGCTGTAGTTGAACAGGCCGGTGGCCGACAACGCGCTCACGCAGGTCACGTCGAACGTCGCGCTGACCCACTTCGTCCACGGCGGCAGGCCGTCGCCCCCGCGGGCGCGAACGAAGACGAACCCCGCCCACGCCAGCTCGACCGCGAAGACGCCGCTGGCGATCCACGCCGTCGCGGCGGTGTTGCTCTCCCAGTTGCCGAGGATCGCGAGGCCGCCGAGCGCGCCGAAGACGAGCCGGAGCTGCGCGGCGATGCGCTCGAAGCGGCGGGCGTCGGCCTCGACACGCGCGGCGACCTGCTCCTGGAACCCGGGGGGCGTCACCCCGACAGGCTACCACGCACGGCGCCGCTGCTCCGGAGCTGTCGGGCGAGGTTCGGAAAACCCTGGACCTCGGCCTCGGCCACGATCGCCGCGGCCGCGGCGCCGTCCTGTGCGAGCCGGGCCGCAAACCACCGCGCCAACAGCGCCGACTCCGGCTCGCCGAGCCGGGCTGCCTCTGCGCCGGCGGCGGCGAGGTCGGCCCGCACCTCTTCGCCGCGCAACCCGCGGAGGTAGTGCAGGTAGACGTCGTTCATGCTCACGCCGCGCTCCGACGCGCAGTCGCGCGCCAGCTCGCGCGATTGTTCGAACGCCGCCCAGGCGCGGGCGTGGTCGCCCATGCGCAAGAGCGCGTCGCCGATGTTGTGGAGGTTCACCAGCTCGCCCTGGCGGTACCCGAGCCCGCGCCGGATCTCGAGCGCCCGCCGGAACTCGACGAGGGCCTCGGCCGGCTTGCCCGCGTCGAGCAAGGCGATGCCGCGGTTGTTGAGCACCCGCCCGAGCAGCACGCGGTCGCCCGACGCCTCGGCGTGGGGGAGCGCCCGTTGGAGCAGCTCGTGCGACGCTTCGTCATCGCCCCGGCGCGCGGCGTGGTTGGCGAGGCCCAGCAGCATGCGCGCGGCGAGGTCGCCGCGATCGCCTGCGGCGGCCAGGCCCTTCTCGTAGATGCGGCGGGCTTCGTCGACCTCCCCCGCGTCGAGCTCCAGCGCGCCGAGCGCTTCGAGGCACTGCACGTGCAACGACAGGTCGCCCGCGCGGCGCGAGATGCCCACCGCGTCTTCGATGTTCGCCCGCGCCAGCGCGAACTTGCCCTTGGCCGCGTAGATCTGCCCCAGCCCGAGCAGGGCCCGCGCCTCGGCCACCCGCGGGCCGGCCTCGGCCGCGATGTCCAGCGCCACCGTGAGCATCCGCTCCGCGGAGGCCAGGCCGAGGATGCGCGCCGTCTCACCCGCCGCGACGTGCAGGCGGGCCTCGACCTGGGCGTCCTTCTCGGCGCGCGGCGCCGCGTCGTGCCACCCGATGCCGCGCAAGAAACAGTCCAGCGCGCGCTCGAAGAACTGCGCGGCGCGGTGGTCCTCGCCGGCCCGGTAGATGCTGGTGATGGCGTCGCGGACCCGGCCCGCCGCGTGGCAGTGCTGCGCGAACGCTTCGACCACCGTGTCGAGTCGGTCGGCGTACACCCGCTCCATCGCCGCCGCGACCATGCGGTGGTACTCGCGGCGCTGCAGGCCGAGGATGCCGCGGTTCACGCAGTCCCAGACCAGCACGGACGCAAAACTGTACGCGGTGTCGGGGCTGCGCCCGTCGGGCGTGACCAGGCCCGCGCGCACCAGCTCGCCGACCAACGCCATCGGCTCGTCGGCGCCGACCGCCTCGCCGAGGAGCACCGGCGAGAAGCCGAGGCCGATGATGGCGGCCACCTGGAGCGCCCCCTTGGCGAGGGGATCCAGCGCGTCGACACGCGCCGCGATGAGGCCGGCGAGCGTGTCGGGGAGGCCCAGGTCCAGGTGGGGGTCCTTCAAGCGGGCGCGCCGGCCTTCGTACCAGATGCGCCCGTTCTGGCGGAGGGTCTTGAGGACCTCCTCCAGGTACAGCGGGTTGCCTTCGGCGGCCCGGTGCACCAACCGCGTGAGGTCGGGGCCGATCGACTCCGCGCCCAGCACGTCGGCCGCGAGCTGCTCGACCAGCGCCGGCGCGAGCGGGCCGAGCGTGACCCGTTGCATCCGCTCGGCCAGGCGCGGATCGAGCTCGCCGCGCCAGTTGGCGAGGAGGAGCACCGGCTCGCCCTCGGACGCGTCGAGGAGCTGCGAGAACAAGCCTGCTTCGAAGTGATCGAGGTACTGCACGTCCTCGAGCATGACGATGGTGGGGTGATCGTGGGCGAGCCCCCGCACGAGCTTCACCATCACGGTGTCGACCGCCTCGCGCGCGGGGGTGCCCTTGTCGCCGAGGTCCATCGCGTAGAGCGTGGCGATCACCGCGACGTCGGCCTCTTCGAGGCGGAGCTCGGTGAGGCGCCGCAGCCGCTCGCGCACCTCGGCGGCGTTGGTGTCGGCTTCGATGCCCAGGATGTCGCTGATGAGGTCGCGGAACGGCGCCAGGGGGCGGTCGGAGCCGAACGGGAGGGCGCGGCCGTGGAAGACGGGGATCTTGCGCCGCGACGCGAGCTCGCGAAGCTCGCGGAAGAAGCGGGACTTGCCGGAGCCGGCCTCGCCGACCACGCCGATGCGCGCACCGCGGCCGTCGCGGAGGTCGGCCAGGGCGTCGCGCACCTCCTCGAGCTAGTTGCCGCGCCGTAGCCACCGGCCCACGGTGCCGCGGCCGCC
>SXOM01000360.1 GCA_005776735.1 Pseudomonadota bacterium | reverse complement strand
CGGGGGCGTCGACCGAGCCGAGGTTGTCGACGACGACGGTGAGGGTGATGGTGCCGTCCTCGTCGCAGGAGTCCGCGCAGGCGGCGGTCACGCGCGGGCTGAGGTCGGGGTGGTCGCCGCCCCCCGCCAAATCATGCCCCTCCACCCCCGAAAAACTCCTCCACCAGCTCCCACGGGCGGCTGGTCGCCTCGGGCGCCCACTCCCCCGGGAAGTACGCCTGCAGCTCGTGCTGCAGGAACCGCTTGCACACGAGCACCACCACCCCGCGCTCTTCGGGGCCGCGCACGACCCGCCCCGCAGCCTGCACCACGCGGGTCATCCCGGCCTGCACCGACGCCAGGCCGAAACCGTCGTCGAACCGCCGCTCGTACCAGTCGGTGAGCAGCTGCGTCTCCAGATCGGGCGGGGGAAACGCCGGGCCGACGATCACCGCGGCGGCGAGCGCGCCCGCGGGCAGGTCCACGCTCTCGGCGAAGACCCCGCCGAGGACCGCGGCCAGCACCCGTCCGGGCTGCCCCAGCTCCGCGGCGAGGGCAGCCCGCGCCGCGGCCGACATCCCCGGCCGTTGTACCAGGCGCTCCCGCCCTGGGAGCACGAGGCTGGCCAGCAGGTCGTTCATCTGTTCGAAGCTGCCGAAGAACAGCGCTACGTTCCCAGGGACCGCCGCGACGCACCGCTCCAGGTGGTCGAGGATCCGTTCGCGCTGTTGGGCGCGGTCCTTCCACGCGGTCGACACCGCGCGGCCGATCACCACCCGCCGGTTCTCGCTGGGAAAACCCGACGGGAGGGTCAACGTGGCGAAGCGCGCCTCGGCAACCCCCACCCGCTCCCGCCAGAACCACGTGGGGTGGAGCGTGGCGCTGGTGGCGACCACCGCCACGCACGCCGCAACCCGATCCCGGAGCAGGAACGCCGCGTCACGGCACACCAACTGCAGGCGGGTCCCATCGGTGACCGCCACGACCTCTTCGCCGATTCGGTCTGAATGGACAGCGATTCGAAAGATGGCTTGTCCAAACGTACGCCACGGATCCTCGCCGGGGCCCGCCCACGGGCTGACCTCCCGGAGGCGTGCGTGCTCGAAGGCGAGCCCGTCGTAGGTGGCGAGCGCATCGGAGACCGCGCCGTGGTCCGGCTCCCACTCCCTCGGCTCGCCGCTGTGCGACTCGGCGATGAGCCACTCCCGCCCGACGTCGCCGAGCGCGCGGAACGGCTCTCCGTCCACCCCGGCGTACGCCCGATCGAGCGCATCGAAGAGCGCCGCGTCGAGGGTCGCGGCCGCCCAGCCCCGGGCCCGGTCGGGGAGTTGGTGGGCTTCGTCCAGGATGACGGCCCAGTTCCGCGGCGCGCCTCGGCCGAAGCAGGGACGGAGGTACACATCGGGGTCGAACGCGTAATTGAGGTCCGCGACGACGACGTCGGCCAGGTGCGACGCGAACTCGACCGCCAGCGCCCACGCACACACGCCCTGGCGCCGGGCGTCTTCCTGGACCGCCTCGGTGGCGACCACACCCAGCGCCGCGAGCGGTCCCAGGTCGGCGAGCTCGGCCGTGCCGACGCAGTTGCCCTGGGCGCAGGCAGGGCAGGCTTCGGCGCGCGCGGGGACCACGACCGCACGTAGCGGCAAGCCAGCACCGCTCAATCGTTGCAGCGTGTCCAGGACGATCCACCGCTGGGTCCCGCGCGCGGTGGCCCAGAACACGCCCAGGTCGGTGCGAAACGCTTCGCTCAACGCCCCCACCAGGGCCGGCGCGGTCTTGCCGAGCCCTGTCGGCGCGGTGACCGCGAGCACCCGGCCCTGCGCCAACGCGTCCACGGTCGCGTCCAGGATCTCTCGTTGCCCCGCGCGCAGCTCGGGGAAGGGAAAGGGCACGGTGCGCGCGCGGCGGTCGTGCCGCCACGCCAACCACAGCTCGCGGGCCCGGACCCGCGCCGCGAGCCACGCGCGCAGCCACGCGCCCGTTTCGATCGAGAGCCGCTCCTGGATCACCCGCTGGCTGCCGTCGACCAGCGACACCAGGCGCAGGTGCCCGATCGGGTCGGGGCGGCGCGCCGCGGTGGCGATGTACAGGTACACCTGGAGCTGCCGCCGCCACGGGAGCGGCACCTCGGCGGTCTGAAGCGCCGCTTCTCCGAGCCCCACCGACTTGAGCTCCTCCACGAGCGTGGCGCCGTCGAGCTCCTCGACCACGCCGTCCACCCGGGCGTGGACCACGCATCGCCACCCCCCGACCTCCTCGACGTGGTGCCACGCCACCTCGGCGGCGCGTCCCGGCTCCTCGGCGTCTTCGGCCTGGACCCGGCGGTGGGTGCGACCGCCCGCCTCCGCTCGCCCGCGCAGGGACATCGCCAACCCGCCGAGCTCCGCCCGACCGCCGACCAGGTCGCGCACGGACAGATCGAGGGTGCGGACGTCGTCGGACCAGCGGAGCATCGGCCGCCCTATCGCGCCGCGCGCCCGGACACGCCGCGGGGAGCGGCCGGTCGCGGCGCGGCGCCCCCTTCAGTACGTCGGGAGGCTCGGATCCACGTCCTTGGCCCAGCCCACGATCCCCCCCTCGAGGTTGGTGACCGTGAAGCCGGCGTCGGCGAGCACCTTGCACGCCTGCGCCGACCGTCCGCCGAGCTTGCAGTGGACGAGGATCTCGCGGTCCCGAGGGAGCTCTGCGAGGTGGTCCGCGACGCGGGTGTGGGGGATGAGCCGGTCGGCCCAGTCGAAGCGGACGATCGCCGCCTCGGCCTCGCCGCGGACGTCGAGTACGTAGGGGTGCCACCCGGCCGCGCGTCGGGCCGCGACTTCACTCGGGGAGAGCCGTGCGAACGATCCGACAGATCCTGGGTGCTCTTCTTTGCTACCCGTACGTTTGGGCACACCGCAGAACTGGTCGTAGTCGATGAGCTTCTCGATCTTCGGCGCGGTGGGGTCTTTGCGGAGCTTCAGCTCCCGGAACGACATCTGCAGCGCATCGAAGAGCAACAGGCGACCCGACAGCGTGGTCCCGACACCGAGCAGGACCTTGAGGGTCTCGGTGGCCTGGATGGTGCCGATGATTCCAGGAAGGACGCCCAGGACGCCGCCCTCGGCGCAGGAGGGGACCAGCCCCGGGGGCGGCGGCTCGGGGTACAGGTCGCGGTAGTTGGGGCCGCCCTGGTGGTTGAACACCGAGGCCTGGCCCTCGAACTTGAAGATACTCCCGTACACGTTCGGCTTGCCCAACAGTACGCAGACGTCGTTGACGAGGTAGCGGGTGGGGAAGTTGTCGGTGCCATCCACCACCACGTCGTAGGGGCGGGCGATGCGCTCGGCGTTGTCGGCGGTGAAGGGCTCCTCGTACAGGTCCACCCGGACGTGGGGGTTGAGGTCGTGGATGCGGTCGCGGGCGCTGAGCACCTTGCGCCGGCCCACGGTCGAGGTGCCGTGGATGACCTGCCGTTGCAGGTTGGACGCGTCGACCACGTCGAAGTCCACGATGCCGATGCGGCCGACCCCGGCGGCCGCGAGGTACAGCAACAGCGGCGAGCCCAGGCCACCGGTCCCCACGCACAACACCGAGCTGTTCTTCAGGCGGGTCTGACCCTCGACCCCGACCTCGTCGAGGATCAGGTGGCGGCTGTAGCGGGCGATCTCGTCGTGGGTCAGGGGCGTCACGCGCGGCCTCCGGCGATGGCGGGCACGAGGATCAGGGTATCGCCGTCCGCGAGGCGGGTGGCGAGCCCGTCGAGGCCGCGCAGGTCCAGGTCGTTGCGGTACACGTTGACGAAGCTCCGGAGGGCCCCGTCGGGTGTGCGCAGGTGGGGGGCGAGCCCGGGGTGCTTGGCCACCAGGGCATCGAGGGCTTCGCCCGCGGTGGGCGCCTGCACGCCGACGGACGCCGCGCCCGCGGTGAAGCCGCGGAGGGCGGAGGGGACCAGGATGGACACGTTCATGCGGACTCCAGGGTGACCGGTTCTTCGTCCATCACGCTGCGGTCGTCGCGCAGGCGCCAGGACTGGTGGGTGTGGGTGTGGCCGTCGTGCACCGCCACGATGAGGTAGCTGCGACGGGGCAGGGCGTGTTCGCGGTCTTCATCGGAGGCCGCGCTCGGGTGGTCCGGGTGGGAGTGGTAGTACCCGAGGACCTCGAGCCCATCGGCCTCCAACGCCGCTTCGGCCCGGAACAGGGCCAGGCCGTCGACGCGGTAGCGGGTGGCGGGCCGCTCCGCGTTCTCGTTCCGCAACGGCACGGCCCGCGTCGCGCGGGCCCCCCGTCCCGCCAGGATGCCCACCACCTCGTGTGGGTAGCCGGCTTCGGCGTGGGCGGTCACCGCACACCAGGCGTCGTGGGAGAGCGTCAGGGCCACAGGTGCGCCTCCGAGAGGTACCGTTCGCCGCCGTCGGGCAAGACCGTGCACACCACGCCGGCTTCCAGCCGCGACGCCACCTCCAGCGCCGCCCACACCGCCGCGCCGCCGCTCGGCCCGGCGAGGATGCCCTCTTCGCGCGCCAGCCGCCGCACGAGCTCCAGGCTCGGCTCGGTCGGGGCGGCGAGCGCCTCGTCGACGAGCGTGGGGTCCCAGATCGCCGGCACCATCGCCGACGGCAGGTGCTTGAGCCCCTCCAGGCCGTGAAACGGCGCGTCGGGCTGTACGGCGACACAACGAACCGCGGGGTTTTCTTGCTTCAGCGCACGGCTCGTGCCGACGAAGGTGCCGGTGGTGCCCAGGCCCGCGACCCAGTGGGTGATACATCCGGCGGTGTCTCGCCACAGCTCGGGGCCGGTGGTCTCGTAGTGGGCGCGCCAGTTCGCGGGGTTGCTGTACTGGTCCAGGTACAGGTGTCGTGGGTCCTCGGCCGCCAGCGCCCGGGCCGCGCGGATCGCCCCGTCGGAGCCTTCGAGCGGGTCGGTCTCCACCACGTCGACGCCGTAGGCCCGCAGGAGCTTCTTCCGTTCTGTGTTGGCGTTCTTGGGCAGGCACAAGCGCAGGCGGTGGCCGCGCGCCGCGGCGATCATGCCGTACGCGATGCCGGTGTTGCCGGACGACGAGTCCAAGAGCACCGTGTCGGGCCCGATCTGGCCGGCCTGCTCGGCCGCGCGGAGGATCGACCACGCCGCCCGGTCCTTGACCGACCCGCCGGGGTTGAACGACTCCAGCTTCACCCAGACCTCTACGCCCGCGCGCAGGCGCCCCCGGCCCAACCGTTGCAGCCGCACCAACGGCGTGTTGCCGATCCGGTCCACCAACACGAGCCTTCCCGGTTCATGGACGGAGCGTAGGCGCGGCGCGCGGGAACGACAACGGCCACGGACACCCGCGTCGGGTCTCCGTGGCCGTGGTCACAAACCTCACGTACGCGTGAGGGTTTGGGGGCTACTCCCCCTGGGCGTCTTCGTAGTCCTTGATCGCCGACTTGATGCTCATCGCGCCGGAGAGGTAGTACTCGCCCGGGTGATCGAGCGACGACCAGATGACGGTCATGTCCGGCGCCAGCAGCGTGGTGCTCGGGATGCCGGCGCCCTGGGTGAGCGCGCTGATCTCGTCCGCGGCGTCGTTCTGGTCGGCGGGCGCGACGACGGGGATGCCGTCGAGGCCGTAGCTCTTGCGCCACTTGGCCAGGACGGCCTTGTCGGAGGTCTCGCCGTAGTTGTCCTGGTACAGGTACTCGAAGAACGTGAAGTTCGGGTACTTCTTGCGGACGGTCTCGGTCTCCTCGGCCATGGTGGACGCCATGGCCTGACACGGCCCGCACCACTCGGCCGACACGGTGATCAGCGTGTAGTTGCCGCAGAAGGCGTACGCGGTGACCTCCTGCTCGTAGCTGTCGATGCCGCCGACCGCGATGTTCTGGAGGATGTCGCCCTCGGCGTAGGCGGCCCAGGTCGTGCCGCTGTAGCTGCCTTCGCCGGTGGGACCGGCCGCCGACTCGTTGGGCTTCACGGGGCAGTTGCCGACCAGGTACTCCCCCTCGTCGAACGGGTGCGACCACTCGAAGTCGGGGTTGGTGCCGGCGTCGAGCTCCACGTTGTCGTCGAACCCGTCCTCGTCGGAGTCGGTCTCGTACGGATCGAGGCCGAGCTCCTCTTCGTCGCTGTTGGTGAGGCCGTCGCCGTCTTCGTCGCCGGCGGGGTCGAGGACGTCCTCGTCCTCGGCGGTCTCCGCGCCGTCGGTGGGGGCGGTGATGCAGGCCACGAGGGCGAAGGAGAGCAGGGGGACCAGACGCATTTGGGCTCCAGGAAGTCGCGGGCACGATAGCACCGTTCCCCGACGTGCGGAAGTCAACGGTGCGCAAACGCCGGGCTCACCCGTGACGAACGCTGACGAACTTCGTGCGCGCGCGGCGGTCGACGGCCGGGCTCCCCGGGTGCCTCATGTCGTTCCTCCTCTTCGCCGCGACCGCGGCCGCCACCGACTACGCGCAGCAGGCCAAGGAGCGGATGAAGCTCTCCTTCGACCTCGACTCGGTGGAGGAGGCGCTCGCCGCCCCCGCCGCGAGCGCGGCGGCCGCCCGGCCGATCGCCGTGCCGGTGGTGCGGCGCCTCCCGCTCGAGCCCAACTCCGCGCTGCGCCACGTGCTCGTGCTCCGCGACCGGGCGGTGGTCACCCGCGTGCGCACCGTCGACCTGGAGCGGGGACCGCAGCGCGTCCGCTTCGAGGGGCTGCCGCTCGGGCTCGACACCGCCACCCTCGCCGCCGAGCTGCGGGCGGGCGGGGCCCGCGTGGTGGGTGTCGAGCTGGTGGCCGGCGTCGGCGACGTCGAGGAGACCGAGCGCATCGCGGGCGTGCGCGAGGAGGCGCAGGACCTCACGTTGCGCCTGGGGACGGTCCGCGACCGCATCGAGGCCCTCTTGGTGCAGCGCGCCTACCTCGAACAGGCGCTCCTCTCGGGGGCCGGCGAAGGCCGGCCCGCCCCGTCGTTGGACGTGGTGAAGGGGGCGTACACCTGGATCGGCGACACCCAGCGCGAGCTCGCTTCGCGCCTGCGGGAGCAGGAGGTGGCCGCCGAGGAGCTCGGAGAGACGCTCGAGCCGTTGTTGGTGAAGCTCCAGGACCCGCGCGCCACCGGCCTCACCGTGCGCGTGGACGTGGACGTCGCGAAGTCCGGGCCCGTGGAGCTCGGCTTGCGGTACGGCGTACTCGGCGCTTCGTGGACCCCCGCGTACGCGGCGCGCCTGGATCCCGGCGCGGCGCAGGTGCGGTTCGAGACCCAGGCGTTGGTGCGGCAGACCACGGGCGAAGCCTGGAGCGACGCGGAGCTGGAGCTGAGCACCGCGACGCCGGTGGTCGGGGGGGCGGCGCCCACCCTCGATGCGTGGGTGCTCGACGAAGCGGGCGTCAACCCGGCGTCGTTGCAGGTCGGCGGCGGCGTGAGCCAGGGGTCCGGCGCGCGCGTGTTCCCGGTCGAAGGCCGGCGCACCATCGCGGGGGACGGTTCGGAGGCCCGCATCCCGCTGGAGGCCCGCGACGTGGCCGCGCGGTTCAGCCTCCAGACGGTGCCGCGCATCGCGCCCGAGGTGTTTCGGGGGGCGACGGTGCCGTGGACGGGGGAAGCCCCGCTGCTCCCGGGCGTGGTCACGAGTTTTGTCGGCGGGGACTACGTCGGCAGCGCGAGCGTCGGCGCGGTGGCGCCCGGCGAGGAGCTGGGGCTCGGGTTCGGCGTCGAGGACCAGCTCCGGGTCACGCGGACGCTCGCGTCGCGTCGGGTGGAGCACCTCGTGGGGGGTCGCACGCGCACCACGGTGACCGTGCAGACGCGGGTGCGCAACTTCGCCAAGGACGCCCGCGCCGTGCGGCTCCTCGACCAGATTCCGGTCTCCCAGGTCGACCGCATCACCGTCGCCCTGTTGCAGACCTCGCTGCCGCCGGCCGCCGCCGCCGATCTGCCCGCGGGGGTGCTCGCCTGGGACCTCGCGTTGGCTCCGGGCCAGGAGACCTCCGTGGAGCTCAGCTTCTCGGTCACCGCGCCCAAGGAGCTCCAGGCTCGCGTCTACGACATGCTGATGTAGATCGCCGCGCTACATTGCCGCATGGCCGTGCCTCCGGTCCGGGTTCCGCTGCCCAAGCTCCTGGTCGTGGGCAGCGCGGGGTTGTGCGCGCTGTTGGCCCGGGTTCGTCCCGACGCGGTGGTGGTCGCCGACGCGGTCGCGCTCGCCGAGGCGTTCGCGGTGGGCGGGTTCACGCACGCGGTGGTGGGGCTCGACCTCGGGTGGGTCGACGGTGCGGCCTGCCTGGCTTCGTTGCGCCGGCGGTTCCCCGAGGCGGCGCTGTACGCGCTTGGCGACGTCGCGCAGGCCGGGGTGCTCCGGGCGGCGCTCGACGCGCGGGTGGCCGACGTGGTGGCCCCGACCTGGGAGGGGCTGGCCGCGGTGTGCGCGCGCCTGCCGGTCCCGGCGGTCGAGGCTCCGTCCGCCGTGCGCGGGGCGTCCGACGCCGAACGTTCCCGTTTCGCGGCCGAGGTCGCGCACGATCTGCGCGAGCCGCTGCGCTCGTCGCGGTTGTTGCTCGAGCGGGTCGAGGCGTGCCTCTCCCGGGGCGATGCCGACGGGGCGGTGGCGCTGGTGGCCCGCCTCTACGACGCCGCGGCGCGGCTGGAGGAGCAGGTCGACGGCGCCCTGGCGGCCGGGACGGGCCGCCCCGCCGACGGGGAGGGGAGCTCGCACGCCGACCGGGTGCTCGACGAGGTGCTGGAGCAGCTCCAGGCCCTGGTCGAACAGACGGGCGGGACGGTCGAGCGCGGCCCGTTGCCCGAGGTCGGCCTGCCCGCGCACCAGCTCCGCCAGCTCCTCCAGAACCTCGTCGCCAACGCGCTGCGCTACGGGGGTGACCCGCCGCGCATCGAGGTCACGGCCGCCCGCGACGGCGAGGTCTGGGAGCTGCGCGTGCGCGACCACGGGCCGGGCATCCCCCTCGCCGAGCGCGACGCCATCTTCCGCCCGCTCACCCGCCTCGGCGGACCCACCGCGCCGGGCGGTCATGGCCTGGGGCTCGCGATCTGCCGGAAGTTGGTGATGCGCGCCGGCGGGACCATCGCGGTCGAGGACGCCCCCGGCGGCGGGAGCTGTTTTGTGGTGCGGCTCCCGCCGGTCGCCCAGGACGAACCGACGGAGCGGCTCGCGCGCTGAGGGGGCCCCGCGCCGCGACCGTCCCGAAGGACTCCGGGGCGGGCGCGCGGGGCGCGGTGGCGAGCGGCGCGCACCACCGGCGGCCCCCGTCGCCCCGGCCG
>SXOM01000359.1 GCA_005776735.1 Pseudomonadota bacterium | reverse complement strand
GAGTGCGGCGACGCTCCGTGAACACGGCTACGCGCCGTGACACCGCGAGACGCCCCCCCCCTTGACCCCTGGACGGCCGTGCTTTCATTTGGGGCACAGAGGTCGCGGTCGACGCCGAGTGGCGCCGAGCGACCCGCACAGGAGTTCCCACATGTTCCTCACGCCTCGGCCGAGCTACGCCCGGCCTCCCCGTCTCCCTACGGATCTGTTCTTCCAGGCGTTGCACGCCTATCCACCTCACGTCACCGTCACCGAGGTCGAGGGTGGCTGGGAGTTGGGTGCCGACGTCCCCGGCGCCACCGTCGACGACGTGAAGGTGGAGCTCACGGGCGACACCCTGACCGTCCGCGCCGAACGGAACGACACCCCCCGCGAGGGCTCCGAACGCATCCGGCAGGAGCGCCCGCTGTGGAAGTTGGAGCAGACGTTCCGCCTGCGCCGGCCGATCGACGTCGAGAAGGTGGAAGCTTCCGTCAAGGACGGGGTTCTCACCATCAAGCTGCCGCGGCTCGCGGCTCCCGCCACCCGCACCATCCCCGTGAGTGTCGCATGACCCCCGACCTGAACAGTCCCCGTCCGCAGCGTGTGCCCGCGGTCGACGTGTGGCAGGCCGACGACGGGTTCGCCGTCGTCGCCGACGTGCCCGGCGCCACCGCGGAGTCCGTCAAGCTCAGCGCCGAACGCGGCACCCTCGTGCTCTACGCCGAGGCCGCCCGCGCCACCTACAAGCGGTCCTTCCAGCTTCCGGACGGCGTCGACCCCGACGCCATCACGGCCAAGCTCGACCGGGGCCAGCTCGAGATCTTCCTGCCGCGCGTACCCTCCGTGCGTTCCCGCCAGATTCGCGTCGTGAGCGCCTAGCGGAGGGGTATGCCCGCTGCGCAGGGGCCCATCTGGGGAGGCGGGCCTGCTGCGCCGGCCGGGAGTGGGGTGTGACCCCCCGCTCCCGGCCGACCGGGTTTTTGCCAGGGCGGCCGCGCGCCGCGCGCCGGCCTCGGCCGCTCGCAGCGGACGGTCGCGGCGTGGCGCCCCCCACCCTCTGCGGCGTCACATCAGAACGCCTCGCCGAACCCGAGCACCACCCCCCAGCCGTCGGGGCTCCAGGCGACGTCCACTCGGGTGACGTTGTCACGCTCCGGGGGCAGTACCAGACGCAGTCCGCCCCCCACGCTGGCGTGGGGTCCATCGCACCATGCCGCGTCGACGAACCCGGCGAGGTGCAGCGGCCCGACCACCTGAAGGCGGGACTCGACCTGGGCGGCGGCCAGCACCTCCGAACGGAAGCGCCCGTAGGGGAGCCCGCGCAGCAGCGTGGTGCCACCGAGCGCGGGCTGGAGATACCAGACGGCTTCGCCGGGGGCGGCCTCGGCGAGGACTCGGCCCGCAAGCTCCACGCGCCCCAACGGAAGCCGGGCCCGGGCGTCCAGCGAGATCCACGGGTGGGGTGACCCGTCGGCGAGCTCGAGCGGGGCCTTGGCCGCCAATGTCACACTCGCGCGGCGATCAGAATCGGACACGCGCACCCCGACCTGCGGGCCGACGGCGGTGACCGAGGGGTCGAGCCACTGGGCGATGCCGGCGGTCGGCTCCGCGACCCGCGCCGACGGAATCGCGACAATCGAGGAGACGCCGCCCCACGCCGTCCACGCCCCGCGGGCGAACGCCACCGTGGCGCCGGAGTCGAGGCGGTCGAGGCGCAGGCCCGCGGGCGTGCCTCCCACCCAATGCCACGCCGTGGTGTGCTGGTACGCGACCGAGAGGGTGGGGCTGGCCGGCACGCGGAGGCCGAGCCCGATCGCGGCCGAGGCCTGACCCCAGGAGTCGGCCCCCGCGGCGAGGGTCAGGCGATGGCCACCGCCGGCGAGGTCGGGATCGACGAAACGTACGAACCCGCCGACCCCCGCGTACGGCGCCGCGGTGACGCCGATGGCGAGGGTCCAGGTGCCGGGATCGGGCGGCTCCGCGCGGCCGAGTGTCGCGATTCCGCGGGCCATCCCCGGGGCGCTCGCGTTCGGGGAGACCGGCGCACCCACCCCACCCCGCGCGATGGCAAGCGTGTGTCGTGCATCGGCTGCGGGCCCCAGGACCGCGTCGGACCGGAGCGGGGCCACGAGCTCCGGCACCGAGGCCACGTCGCCGCCTGCGTAGGCGGGCACGGTGAGGCGACGGTCGGCCTCGGCCAAGACACAGAGCGGCACCGTGAGCGGGCACGCCGAGAGCGCGCGGGTCCACGCGCCTTCGTGCCACAGCGGGGCGAGGTTGCCCTCGCGGCGCACCAGGCGGAGGTGGGCCATCGCCTCGACCGCGCGACACTCGACCTCCGGGCAGGCCACCGCCCCGGCGAGCGCTTCGCGCCACGCCTGCACCGCGACGGGGCGATCTCCGCGCCAGAAGGCCTCGTCCCCCCGATCCAGGGCGGCGAGGGCGGCGATCACTGCTCGTAGCCGAGCGCCCGGAGCTGCTCGCGGGTGTCTTCGGTGAGGGTCACCGACGGTGGGGCAGCGGCGCGGGTGGCGGGACCGTCGACCAGCGCGTCGGGCGGGTACAGCGCGAACGGGCCCGGCCCGTCCCACCGGTGGGTGGTGCCGACCCCGGCGGCGTGCAGCCAGCCGCGGGTGGTCACGGGCCCGGTGGCCGTCCAGCGCTCGCCGACGGCGGCCCAGGCCAACGCCTCGAGCGCAGGGTCGGCGGCCAGCGGGGTGCTCTCGTCGGCGTCGACGTCGCCGTACACCACCTGCGCATCGCGGGTGAAGTCGAGGTCGATGCGGCGGCCCGCCGACCACAGGCCCAGCCGCGCGCTGTCGAAGCGGCTCGTCTCGAAGACCTGGTCGCGCACGGGCACCGCGCCGCGTACGTCGACGCCGCTGCTCGGGAACGGCACCCCGGCGAGGCCGGCCAGCGTCGCCGCCACGTCGACCACCCCCACCCGCTCTTCCCGGACCGCCGGCGTGTCGACCCCCGCGCCGGACACCACCAAGGGAACACGCATCACCTCGGGGTGCAGCGTGTGTGCGTGTCCCCAACCGCCGTGCTCGCCGAACTCTTCCCCGTGGTCGGCCGTCACCACCCAGCTCACGCGCCGGCCGGACTTCGCCCACGCGGCGCCGAGCCGCGCCAACTGATCGTCGACGTAGGCGATGCTCTCGTCGTACTGGGCCTGGAGGTGGGCCAGCCGGTCGGCGGACAGCGGGTTCTTCAACGTCCACTCATAGCTGCGGTAGCGAGTGGACTTCTTGGAGCCGGGCTTGTCGTATTTCAGGTTCCACGGCTCGGGCGGCAGGTACGGGTAGTGCACATCATAGAAGTGCAGGAACAAGAACACCGGCTTGCCTTCGGCGGTGCGGGCCCAGGTGAGGGCGTCGTCGACCACCGTCTCGGCGTTCACGGTGCGCTTCAGGTTCTCGGCACGGCCGATGCCGTAGTCCTCGAAGTGGGAGAACCCTCGCTCGAAGCCGAACGTGTCCGAGACGTACACGGTGGTGACGAAGCCCGCGGTGGAGTACCCCGCCCCGCCCAGCGCTTCCTGCACCAGGGGGAGGTCGGCGGGGATTCGGCGGGTGTCCTCGACGACCTCGTGCTCGAGGGGGCCGCGACCCGACAACATCGTGGTGTGCGACGGGAGCGTCCACGGCGAGTGGGCCCGCGCTTCGGTGTAGCGGAGCCCCGCCGAAGCGAGGCCGTCCAGGAAGGGGCTCGGCTGGCGGGCGTTGCCGTAGCTCCCCAGGTGGTCGGGGCGCAGGCTGTCGATGGAGACGAGGATGACGTCGGGCCGCGTCGGGTCACCGGCGGGGAGCGTGGCCGAACCACAGCCGTAAAACGCCGAGAAGAGGACTACCACGACTTCCACCCCCGCCAGCCTGCCGGCAAGAAGCGCAGCATCAACCCGACCAGCACCCCGGTGACCACCGCCGCGCCCCACCGCCGCCAGCCCGACGCGCGGATGGCGTCGAGGCCCGCCTGGGGGTCCGCGAAGAACGCGCCGGCGTAGACCATCCACAGCGGCTCCAGCGGCACGCGGTACCGCGAGAGCCCGGCAAGACAGGCGATGGCGGCGACGTGGTAGCCGACGATGAGCGTGGCGGCGGCGGCGTACCAGCCGCGCCCGCGCGCGAACAGGCCCAGGGTGCCCCCCACCATCGTCGCGAACGAGAAGCCCACCACCGAGGCGACGAGCACCTCGTCGAACCAGTCGGGGAGGCCGTGCCAACGCCCGGTCCGAAGATTGCGCGTGAGGAGGCTGTGCGGCGTGAGCATCTGGCTCACGCGCAGGGGCACCCGCGCCAGGAACTCGCCCGGGTGGGCCGAGATCCAATCGAGGCCCGCCTGGAGCTCGCAGGCGTCCTGGCGAACCGGGTCGTCGTCGAACCCGCAATGGTCGCGGCCGGTGGCGATCACCTTGTCGTACAGCTCCTCGCGGATGAGCCCGTTCCCGAAGTCGAAGGTGATCGGGCTGTAGTCGTTGTTGCCGAGCCACATCATCTGCCCGAGCGTACGGTCGCTGACCACGAGCCCGCCGAACCGTTGCGTGGCCCAAGCGCTGTACGGCGCGACCACCAGCGCGGCCGCCAGGGCCATCGCCGCCACCGCGCGCCATGCCTCCGCCGCGCGCCACCGACCCCACAAGAGCGCCGCGGCCACGCAGGGGAGCAGGTAGGTGGCCACCCCGCGGAAGAGCACGCACACGCCCAGCAGCACGCCGACCACGGCCCCGCGACGCCAGCTCCCGCCGCCCGCGACCGGCGCGCCATCCGCCGCCTCGCCGCGCGTCCAGCCGAGCGCAGTGACCGCGCCGAACAACAGTGCGGTGTAGAAGCACTCGCTCCACAAGCTCGACGCGTAGAAGATGTGGGTGGGGTTCAGGGCGTACAACGCCGCGGCGATGACCGCCGCCCG
>SXOM01000358.1 GCA_005776735.1 Pseudomonadota bacterium | reverse complement strand
TCGAGCGCAACCTGCGCCTGGAGGACAACCTCCTCCGCTTCCTCACCGTCAAGCTCGAGTCCGACGTGGTCCCGGAAGACCGTCGGGTCCTCGCCGAAGAGCGTCGTCGTATGCGCATCGAGCGCATGGCCGCGCTCAAGGCCGAGGAAGAGGCCGAGGCGCGCTACCGCGCCGAAGCCGAAGAAGAAGATGGCGAGCTCGGCGCCGAGCTCGACGAGTAGGCCTCAACCTTCACTGTTTCGGAGTACCCCATGAAGGTCATTCTGCAGGCCGACGTCCCCAACCTCGGGTCGACCGGCGAAGTTCACGAAGTCGCGGACGGTTTCGGCCGCAACTACCTCCTCCCTCGCGGCGTGGCCGTCCTCGCGGACGAGCGCAACGTCCGCCAGCTCGAGCACATCCGTCGCATGGCGGCCGCCCGCCACGCCAAGGAGCTTGCCGCCGCCAAGGAGCTCGCCGAGAAGATCGGCCGCACCCCGGTGTCGATCAAGCGCCAGGCGGGCGAAGGCGACAAGCTGTTCGGCTCGGTCAACAACGCCGACATCGCCGAGGCCCTGGCCGCGGCGGGGGTCGACGTCGACCGGCGCGCGATCGATCTCGCCGAGCCCATCCGCAACATCGGCGTCTTCCAGGTGCCGGTGTCCGTGATGCGCGGCGTCGACGCCCAGGTCAAGGTGTACGTCATCCGCGGATAGTCTGCGGCAGGGCGGTGCATGTCCAAGAACGCGTGGGAGACGGAGCGGGCCCTCCTCGGGGGCCTGCTCCTGGACCCGAGCCAGTTCGTCGAGGTCGCTGAGCGCGTCGCGGCGGCTTCGTTCTCACGTCCGCCACACGAGAACCTGTTCTCGCTCCTCGCGGAGCTGCACGAGCGCGACGTCCCCGCCGACGTCGTGACCGTGATCGACGAGATCGGCCGCCGAAGAGCGGAGGATTACGACGGCGTGGCCTACGTGGCCGCGCTGCCGAACGCCTGCCCCAGCGTGGAGAACCTGCTCACCTACGCGGAGCGGGTGCGCGAAGCGAGCGTACGCCGCCGCCTGGTCGACGCGGCCGCCCACATCGTCGAGGTCGTCAAGACCGAGCCGAAGGACCTGCCGACCCTGCTCGACGAGGCCGAACGTTCGATCTTCGACATCAGCCAGCTCAGCGGGCGCAGCGACTGGCACCCGCTGTCCGAGGTGATCGACGAGCAGTTCGTCCACATCCAGGAGCGGGCCAAGGCGCCGGGGGCGGTGGTGGGCGTCACCACCGGCTTCTACGACCTGGACCGGATGCTCGCCGGCTTCCACAAGGGAACGCTCACCATCCTCGCGGCGCGGCCCGCGATGGGCAAGACCGCGCTCGCGCTCAACATGGCGCTGGCCGCGGCCAACCACGGCGCCGTCGGCATCTTCTCGCTGGAGATGTCGCGCCAGGAGCTCGCCACCCGCATGTTGTGCGCCAAGGCCGAGGTCGACGCCGGACGCGTCCGCACCGGCCGGCTCGACGCTTCGGACTGGCGGCGGCTGACGCAGGCGGTCGAAGACCTGCACGCCGCGCCCATCGAGATCGACGACACGCCAGGCGTCACCATCGCCCAGCTCCGCAGCAAGGCGCGGCGGCTGTTGGCGAAGCGGCGCGGCCTGTCGCTGCTGGTGGTCGACTACCTGCAGCTCATGCAGGGCTCGGGCGGGGCCAAGGAGTCGCGCGAGAACGTCATCAGCAACATCTCCCGCGGCCTGAAGATCTTGTCCAAGGAGCTGCAGGTGCCGGTGCTCGGCCTCTCCCAGCTCAACCGGTCGCTCGAGTCGCGCACCGACAAGCGCCCGCTCCCGAGCGACCTGCGCGAGTCCGGCGCCATCGCGCAGGACGCCGACGTCAGCATGGTCATCTACCGCGACGAGATCTACAACCCGGAGTCGCCGGACAAGGGCATCGCCGAGGTGATCATCGCCAAGCAGCGCGCCGGTGCCACGGGCACGGTCAAGCTGGTCTTCGACGGGAAGTACACCCTCTTCCGCAACTACGCCGATCCCGGGTCCACCTCCGGCGGCTACGCGTAGACCATGGCGGCTTCGTCCGACACGCCGATGTTGCGGCAGTACCGCGAGCTGCGGGCCCAGGTGCCCGACGCGCTGTTGTTCTACCGCATGGGCGACTTCTACGAGCTCTTCGGCGAAGACGCGGTGTGGACCGCGGCGGCGCTCGAGCTCACGCTCACCACCCGCGACCGCGACACGCCCGATCCGCTCCCGATGTGCGGCGTCCCGTGGCACGCCGCCGACGGGTACCTGCGCCGCTTGTTGGACATGGGCAAGAAGGTCGCCATCGCCGAGCAGGTGGAGGACCCGAAACAGGCCAAGGGCATCGTGCGGCGCGAGGTCGTGCGCGTGCTCACGCCCGGGCTCGCGGCCGACAACGTCGACGCGCACGAGTCGAGCTACCTCGTGGCGGTGACCGGGGTGGCGGGGGCCTGGGGCCTCGCGTTCCTCGACGCGAGCACTGGCGATCTGCGGGCCACCGACGTCTCCGACCTCGCCTCGTTGGCGGGCGAGCTCGCGCGTCACGCCCCCCGCGAGGCGCTCGTCGGGGTCGACGCCGACGCGCCCGAGCTGCGGGCGCTCCTCGGCGACCTGTGCACCACCGTGATCGCCGACACCCGGCCCGACCGGGCGGAGCTCACGCGGCGTTTCGGCGTCGCCACCGACGCGCTCGGGCCGGGGCTCGGCGCCGCTTCGGTCGCCCTCCGCTACGCCGGCGAACGGCTCAAGGCCGACCTGCGCAACATCACCGCGCTGCGCACGTGGCGCGTCGGTGCGTCCATGGGGCTCGACGAAGCGACGGTCCGGAACCTGGAGCTGTTCCGTCCGCTCCGCGGGACCGGGCGCAAGGGCACGCTCGTCGCGCTGCTCGACCGCACGCGCACCGCGATGGGCGGGCGCCTGGTGCGCGACTGGCTCGCGCACCCGCTGCTCGACGTGGGGGAGATCACGCGGCGGGCCGACGCGGTGGAGGCCTTCGAGCCCGCCCTGCGCCACGCCAGCAGCGCACTCTTGGCCCAGGTGGCCGACCTGGAGCGCATCGCCTCGCGCCTGGCGCAGGGGCTCGGGGGCCCGCGCGACCTCGTCGCGCTCGGGCAGAGCCTGCGCCATGTCGCGGCGCTCGCGGGGCTGTTCACCGATGCGCGGCTCGTCGGGCGGCTGCCTGCCGACCTGGCCCCCGAGGTCGCCGCCGACGTGGACACCTGGCTGATCGACGAACCCCCCGCTGGCCTGGACGAAGGCGGGTTCATCCGGCCGGGCGTCGACCCGGCGCTGGACCGCCTGCGCGAGCTCGCGAGCGATGCCAAGGGTGCGATCGCCCGGATGGAGGAGCGGTTGCGCGCCGAGACCGACATCGGCTCGCTCAAGGTGCGCCACAACGACGTCTTCGGCTACTACATCGACGTCACCAAGGCCCACCTGCACAAGGTGCCGAGTGGGTGGCACCGCAAGCAGACGGTGGCCACCGGCGAGCGGTTCATCACGCAGGAGCTCAAGGAGTACGAAGAGGCGGTCTCGGGCGCCGACGACAAGCGGGTCAAGCTCGAGCTCGACCACTTCCGCGCCCTGCGCACCCGCGTGGCGGTCGAGGTGCCACGACTCCAGGCGATCGCGCGCGGGGTCGCCGAGCTCGACGTGCTCGGCACCTTCGCCGAGCTCGGCGCCCAGCACCGATGGGCGCGCGCCCAGGTCGACGACGCCGAGGTGCTCGACCTGCTCGGCAGCCGGCACCCGGTGGTCGAAGCGGCGCGGCGCGACGAGCGCTTCGTCCCCAACGACGTCCAGCTCGGGGAGCGGGCGCGGCTGGCGCTGCTCTTCGGGCCCAACATGGCGGGCAAGAGCACGCTCATGCGCCAGGTGGCGCTGGTGGTCATCCTCGCGCAGCTCGGCTGTCCGGTGCCCGCGCGTCGGGCCCGGGTCGGCGTGGTCGACCGCCTCTTCGTGCGCGTGGGCGCGAGCGACGACCTCGCGCGGGGCCAGAGCACGTTCATGGTCGAGATGGGCGAGACGGCCAACATCCTCGCCGGGGCCACGCGCCGAAGCCTCGTGCTCCTCGATGAGATCGGCCGCGGCACGAGCACCTACGACGTCCTGGCCATCGCGTGGGCGGTCGCCGAAGACCTCCACGACCGGGTGCGGGCGCGCACCATCTTCGCGACGCACTACCACGAGCTCGGCGCGCTCACCGAGAGCTGCGACCACGCCCGCGCGATGCACGTGGCGGTGGCAGAGTCCGGTGAACGCATCACGTTCTTGCGGGTGGTGCGCGACGGGCCGGCGCCCGGCAGCTTCGGCATCCAGTGCGCGCGCCTGGCGGGGCTCCCCGCGCCGGTGGTGAGCCGGGCGCAGAAGTTGTTGCGCCAGCTCGAAAAGAAGCGGCCGCGCGCCGACGCCACGCAGATGTCGCTCTTCGGGGGCGGGTCGCCGGTCGAGGCGGCCGTGTCGGCGCCGCCGCCCGAGCCCCTGATCGACGTGGTGCGCGCGGCGCTGTTGTCGCTCGACCCCGACACGCTCACCCCGCGGGGCGCGCTCGACGAGCTCTACCGGCTGAGGCGGCTCGCCGAGGAGTGACTCCAGCCGTCGAACGCCCGCTCCACGGGCGCGCCGGCCGCGCGCACGGTCGCGAGCGCGACCTCGCCGTCGACCTCCGGGTACAGGTGCGTGAGCACGACCCGGCGCGGGCGGGCTTCGGCCACGAGGTCGGCGACGTCGGCCGGGCAGAGGTGGCCCACCCCGGGCGCGGCGAACGCACACTCGGTCACCAGCAGGTCGGCGTCGGTGGCGAGCGCCACCAGCGCCGGGCTCGGACCGGTGTCGCCCGAGAAGACCACGCGCACCCCGTCGGCTTCGAAGCTCAAGTGGAGGGCGCCGTGTTTGTGGGCGGCGGGCGCGGTGCGGAGCAGGAACCCGGGTGCGAGTTCGACCGCGTCGGCTTCGCGGAGCGACAGCTCCACCACCGGGAGCGCGTACCGCTCGTGCAGGTCGCCGTGCAGCGCGTCGAGCCGCTCCACGAACGCCGCCAGCCCGCCGCCGCCGTAGAGCGGGTAGGCGCGGTCGCGCCCGAAACAGTCGAAGTGGAAGAGCAGGGTGGGCAGCTCGCCGATGTGGTCGAGGTGGCGGTGGCTGTACACGCCCGCGTCGAGCGTTTCGGGGCGCACCCCCAGGCGCGCGAGGCTGCGGAGCGTGCCCGAGCCGCCGTCCACCAGGACGCGGCGGCCTGCCGCCTCGACCAGGAGTGCGCACGGGCCGCGCTCCGGGTCGGGCACGAGCGTGCCCGAGCCGACCACCACCACCCGCACGCGCTCAGCCGTCCAGGTGGGCGACCTCGCCCTCGATGGCGGCGACGAGGCGCAGGACCAGCTCTTCGGTGTCGCCGCACCCGCGCGTGAGCGCGCGGGTGTACAGCTCGCACAGCGGCACCGCGCCGCCGTCGTAGGTGAGCGCGTGCACCCCCGGGGGGATGGGCGGCGAGCTGGACCGGAGGCGCTCGGGCGTCGGCGCGGGCAGGAAGCTGAACTCCCAGCCATCGGTGCGCGCCTCGACGTCGTCGCAGAGGCCGGCGCGTGCTTGCCGCAAGAGCCCGGGCCACGCCGTGTCGGCGACGCCGAGCGGCGCCGGGTAGGCGTCGGGCCGGAGGGCGTGCGCCCGCGCGAGGGCTTCGTCGGACTCCGCGAGCCGACCCAGCACCTCGAGCGCCTGCCCCCGCACCGCGTGGGCGCGGGCGTCGCCCGGG
>SXOM01000051.1 GCA_005776735.1 Pseudomonadota bacterium | reverse complement strand
GCGCGCCCCCCCCGGTGGCGGCGAGCTGCGGCGCCGCGAGGAGCACGCCGGCGGCGGCGCCGGCGGCGGTGCGCCGTCGCTCGCGCCCGCCGCCCGTGGCGAGCGCGTGGGCCGCGACGAGCAGGCCGCCGAACGCGGCCGCCTGGGGGTGGCCGGCGAGGCCGAGCATCCCGACCCCGAGCGCCGTCAGCGCCGGCCGGCGCGCCTGGGTCGCGTACAGGAGCCAGCCGATCCACGCGAGCGCGTTGTGCATCCCCAGGTACAGGGCGTGCGAGACGAGGAACCCCGAGTAGCCCCACACCAGGCCGCCCACCCATGCGGCGGCGCCACGCCGGCCGGTGGCGCGCAGGTAGGCCCACATGCCGAGCGCGCCGAAGACGTGATGGCCGAGGAGGCTCCAATTCAGGGCCAACCCGTCGGGCAAGGCCATGAAGAGCGCCATCGTGGGCGGGTACAGGAAGCCCCCCTCGCCCTCCGCCAAGAGCGGGAAGCCGTTGCCCGCGCCCGACGCCCACCACGGCACCTCGCCGGCGAGCCAGCGCGCCGCGGCCCAGGCGCGCCACGGCAGGTGGTGGTGGCGAAGGTCGTGGTAGCCGAAGACCCCCAGGCCGAACGCGGCCCCCGGGGCGAGCGCGACCGCGACCAGCACGTACGCCACGACGGCCGCCAGGGCGCCGCGCGGAAGACCGGCGCGCGGCGTGCTCACGGGGCTTCGCTCGGCTCGGTGTACCCGAGCTGCTCGAGCATCGCGGCGGTGCTGCCGGACGGCGCGCCCGAGGTGCGGTCGAGCTGCTTCTTGAGCACCTCGACGCCGGAGCGGCCATTGCGGACCGCCGCCGGCTGGCTCTGGACGAGGTTCTGGAGCTCACCGGGGTCGGCGGCGAGATCGTACAGCTCCTCGGTGCCGTCGTCGGCCTGGATGTACTTCACGCCGGCCGGCGCACGGACGCCGTACAACCAGCTCCGGTCGGTGCGGCCGAGGAGCAGGATCGGCTCGGGCGCGATGGTGGAGCCGCGCAGGCGGTGTTGCAGCGCCACCGAGGTCGTCTTGGTGAGCTTCGGGGCGCCCGCTGCCTCGACCAGCGTGTTGGCGACGTCCTGGACGTGCACCTGCTCGGTGACCCGGGTGCCCGGCTCCCAGGCCTGGCGGCTCTGCCACAGCAGCATCGGCACGCGCAGCACGTCGTCGTACACGCCGTGGTGGTTGAAGTGAATCCCGTGCTCGCCGAGGCTCTCGCCGTGGTCGGCGAGCAGCAGCACCGCGCCTTCGTCGAGGCGGCCGCGCGCCCGGAGCCCGGCCATCAGCACGCCGACCTGCTGGTCGGTCCACTCGACCTCGGCGGCGTACTGGCGCCGGAGCACGTCGCGCTCGGTGGGGGTGTAGGCGTAGCCCGGCTCCTGCGCGAGAATGGCCTTGTGGTCGACGATCGGCGTGTCGCCGGGCGGCTCGTAGGGGGAGTGCGGGTCGAAGAGGTGCACCCACAAGAAGACCGGCTCGGTCGGCGGCACGGTGTCGAGCCAGTCCAGCGCGCGGGCGACCGTGCGGTCGCCCCGGCGCTCCAGGAGCGCACCCCAGTCCGCAGGGTCGCCGAAGCGCATCAAGAGCCGCAGCGTGAGCCACCCGGCGCGGAACTCCGACAGGCCCCGGAACGCCGGCGCGAAGTCGTCGTCGTACACCTCGAAGCCCTGGTCGAGGCCGGTGCTGGAGTCGACCGCGAACGCGCTGACGAAGGCGCCGGTGCGCCACCCGGTGAGCGAGAGTTGTTCGGCCACCGTGAGCTCGGCGCTCGCCAGCGTGCGGCCGTTCTGGATGACGTGCGTCTCGGTGGGGTGGCGCCCGGTGAACATCGCCGCGTGGGAGGGCGCGGTCTCCGGCAGCGGCGTGACCGCGAGCTCGACGATGGCGCCCTCGCGCCCGAGGCGGTCCATCTCGGGGGTGGCGGCGGCGCCGCCGTAGACCCCCACGTGGTCCCGGCGCAGCGTGTCGACGGTGATGAGCACGACGTTGGTGGACCCCGGCGGCGCCACGAACGCGGGCGGCCGACGCCGCTGCGGGACGGCCGCGCTGACCCCCACGAGCACCAGCGCGAACGCCAGGGCGGGGAGGCGGTAGCCGATGCGGGGGGTCAGGCCGATGGCCTCCCGCCGATAGACGAACCCGGAGACGAGGAAGCCGAAGACCGCGACGCTCAGCGAGACGAGCCCGAGCCCGAAGGTGTGGCGCCACTCTCCGCGGCGCCCGAGCTCCACGAGCATCGGAACAAGGTAGAACGCAGCGAAGAGAGTCCAGCCCACGCCGAACCCACGGCGGTGGCGCACCCAGGTGGGCTCCCACGGCCGCGCCGCCCACGCGATGAGGCCGCCGACGAGCCCGGCGGCGAGGCCCACACCGGCGTCGATGAACACCGCGCCGAGGGTGAGCTGCGTGCGCTCGCCGGCGGAGAGCCAGAGCTGGGAGCGGGTGGCGACGGCGACGCCCTCGACCCCGCCGAAGATCGCCGCCGTGGCCGCGACCTGCGTGGCGATGCGCCACGGCACCTGCCCCGGTGGGACCGGCGCGATCTCCAGCCGCTCCTGCGGGTCGTCGCCGATCATGGGGACTCCTCTTCGATGTAGCCGAGCGCCTCGAGCGCCCGTCGCGTCTGGTCGTCGAGGTCGGGGCCCGCGGTCGTGGCGCGCCCTTCGAGGAGCCGGCGCAACGCGGCGGCGTGGGCGTCGGCGGCCGGCGACGGCGCCAGGTCGTGCAGCTCTCCCGGGTCGGCGCGCAGGTCGTAGAGTTGGGCGGGGCCGGCCTGCTTCAGGATGATCTTCTGGCCGTCGCCCCGCAGCGCGTGATCGACCGGCGGGTCGGCCACGAAGCGCCCCGCGGTCGTGGACGCGACCACCGCCGTGTTGCGGCACGGTTCGCCGGCGAGCTCGGGGGTGCGCGAGATGCCGTCGAGCACCGTGTCCGGGGCCGGCGCCAGGCCGGCCAACGCGAGCAGGGTGGGCGCCAGGTCGACCCCCCCGACCTGGCAGGGGACGACCTGCCCCGCCCGGACCCGGCCGGGGTGGCGGATGACCAGCGGCACGCGCAAGGACGGATCGTACAGGTCGTCGCCGTGGTCGAAGAGGTAGTCGTGCTCGGTCAGGCTCTCGCCGTGGTCGGCGGTCACCACCACGACGGTGTGATCGAGCCGATCGCCGAGCGCCGCGACGAGGCGCGCCACCGCGGCGTCGACCGTGCGGACCTCCTCGTCGTAGGCGCGTACCAACCACGCCGGGTCGGTGACACGCCGCGCGGCGGGAGGCCAGTACGGCGGGAGGTCCAGGGGCGTGCCGTCGACGGGCGGGGGGCCGAGCGACGCGGTGGTCGGCGCCTCGTAGGGGCCGTGGGCGTCGTAGAAGTGCACGAAGGCGAAGAACGTCTCGTCGCGGTGCGCGGTGAGCCACCGCTCCGCACGCGCGAGCACCCGCGCGGCGCTGCGCTCGCGGAGCGCGTGCTCCTTGAGCGCCACCTGGTTGTAGGCCTTGACCAGGCTGAGCGACTGCAGGCCCGCGAAGGCGCCGAAGTCGTCGTCCCAGACCGCCATGCCCTGGCCCCACCCGTACTTGCCGTGCAGCGGAAACCCGGCCACGAAGCCGGCGGTGAGCCACCCGGCGTCGGCGAATCGTTCCCACACCAGGGGGCGGTCGCCCAGGCGGGTCCCGTTGCTGACGATGCCCGACCGCCACGGGGCCTGGCCGGTGAACATCGCCAGGTGCGACGGCTCGGTGATGGGTGCGGCCGCGATGGCCTGCGAAAACACCGTGCCCTCGCGCGCCAGTCGCTCCCAGGCCGGCTTCCCCGCCACCGCGTCGGCGCGGGTGGTGTCGAGGCTGATGACCAGGACGTTGGGACGATCGGACGGTGCACCCGTCACCGGCCGTGCGCGCACGCCCGCCACCGCGGTGGCCAGCACGGCGACGCCGACGAGGAGCCCGCGCCCGAGTCGCGGTGCGACCGCCGCGCCGACGGCGGCGCCGACGAGCCCGGCGGCCGGCACCCCCAGGAACACCTTGGGGT
>SXOM01000357.1 GCA_005776735.1 Pseudomonadota bacterium | reverse complement strand
GGGCGGGTCCGCGAGCCGTTCGGCCGCGGGTGCCCTCGGCGCGGCGCAGCCGGTGTCCGGAAACGTCCTCGGTGCCGAAGCGCCGGCGCTCCTCGCGCCGCGACCGGCCCGACCGGCCCTCGAAGCCACGCTCGGCGACGTGGCGGCCGAGTCCACGCCCGCGGCGGCGCCCAACTGGGCCGCCCGCAGCAGCGGCACCCCGTTCGTGCGTTCCGCGCAGGGGCTCTTCGAGTCGTTGGCGAAGGCCACCACGGCCGAGCAGGTGGTCGGCGTCATCGCCGCCCGCGCGGGCGACCTCAGCGGCCCGGTGCCGATGACGGAGCCGATGCGCGCCGTGGTCGACCAGATCCGCCAGGAGATCCACCGCCCCGCGGTCGAGGGCACGGTGCTCGCCACGCGCGCTCCCGAGATGCCGACGCCCGAGGCGACGGTGCTCCGCGGTGGCAGCGAGCCGTCCCGCGCGTCGGCGATCACGCGCCGCGGGTCCACCCGCCCCGTCCGCAGCTCGGCCCTGGTCAAGGGCTCCGGCGGCGCGGACGATCGCGTCAGCAAGCTCGTCAAGCGGCTGACCGACCTCATCCACCTCGCGGAGACCGAGCGCCGGCTCAGCGAGGCGCAGGCGCAGGTCCGGATGGCAGAGGATACCGCAGCCGCGCGCGCCGAGGGCTCCGCCCCGGTGGGCCGCGCCGCGGGCGACGGCGCAAAGGTCGACATCGAGGTCTTCGCTCGCGAAGTGCTCGAGGTGGTGAACCGTGAGCTCGAACTCCGCCGGGAGCGGCGGACGGAGGATGGCGATGAGTCTCAGTGGTGGTAGCGCCAGCAAGGCGTGGTTCTACAACCTCGACACGCAGGCGACTGCGTTCGAGGTTCAGTACAACCCCAAGGAGTTCCGCGTCGAGAAGTCCCTGACCTGGCAGGAGGCCAACAATCAGGGATTGTCGACCAACCCCATCCAATTCCAGAAGGGCGCGCCCATGACGGCGTCGTTCGATCTGGTCTTCGACACGACGGCCGACGGGGCCAACGTGCAGAAGGTGTGGGTCGACAAGCTCTTGTCGCTCACCAACGCCAACCAGACCCCTCAGCAGGGAGAGCCGGCGGAGCAGGACAAGAAGCGTCCGCCCGCGCTGCACTTCCAGTGGGGCACGTTCGAGATGAAGTGCGTCATCGAGAGCGTGAACACGACCTACCTGATGTTCGCGACCGACGGCACGGCCGTGCGCGCACGCTGCAGCGTCAAGCTCAAGCAGTGGGAGCTCGCCGACTTCGAGGGCTCGGGTAGCTCTACGCGCTTCAACGCCGACAAGATCAAGCTGGTGTCGGTCAAGGGCGGCGAAACCGTGTCGCAGGTGGCCGCCGCCAACGGCGTGTCCACCCGCGCGTTGGCGCAGGCCAACGGCATCACCGACCCGCTCGCCGACCTCACCGGCAAGGTGCTCACCGTGCCCCAGGTCACCGCCGCCGCCAAGAGCGCCGCGAGCGGCGCCGCCACCGCCGCGGTCAACGCGGCGTTGTCGGGCAACTCGAAGAACGCGGGCAAGGCGGCCGAATCGGCGGCCAAGTCGGCGGTCACCGGCGCGGCGAGCACCGCGGCGAAGAACGCCCTCAAGAAGCTCTTCTGATCGGAGTCCCCCATGGCCGCCTCCACGCGTAGCACCACCAGCTACAAGATCACCCTCGGCAGTCAGACCCTGACGCAGCCCGAGAGTGACGGCGTCGAGACCATCGTCGTCGAGGACCACGTCGACATGGTCGAGATGCTCACGCTGCGGCTGAGCGGCGTGGAAGGCACCCCCAAGTGGGAGGCCGAGATCGGGCAGGCGGTCGAGGTGAAGATGGGCTCGGGCGACCGTGTCCTTTTCAAGGGCGAGATCACCGCGCTGGAGCCCAACTGGGGGGTCGACGGGATCTGCACGCTCACGATCCGGGCGCTCGACAACGCCCACCGCCTCGCGCGCGGCCGCAAGACCCGCACCTTCGACAAGAAGAAGGACAGCGACGTGGCCAAGACGGTCGGCGCCGAGTCGGGCCTGTCGGTCGAGTCCGACCCCACGCCCGAGACGCACGACTACATCCTGCAGCGCAACGAGTCCAACCTCACCTTCCTCAAGCGGCTCGCGGCGCGCAACAACTTCCAGGTCACGGTCGACGAGGGGAAGCTCCTGTTCAAGAAGGCGAACACGAGCACGTCCCCGAAGAAGATCACGATGGGCAAGAACCTCCGCTCGTTGCGGATGAACTTCAACTCGCAGGATCAGGTCACCAAGGTGATCGTCCGCGGGTGGGACATCCGGCAGAAGAAGGAGATCGTCGGCACCGCCACGTCGGGCGACGTCGAGACCATCGGCGGCGGGCAGGCGGGCGCCAAGCTCTCGGAGTCCAAGTTCGGCGAGCAGATCGCCTACATCACCGACGTGCCGGTCGCCTCGCAGGCGATGGCCACCGAGGTGGCCAAGTCCGAGCTCAACCGCCTCGCGCGGCAGTTCGCGCGCGGCACCTGCATCGTCGACGGCGACGACGCCCTGTACGCCGGCGCGGTCGTGGAGTTCGAAGGCCTCCAGATGCCGCACAACGGCAAGTACTACATCGTGAGCACGCGGCACGTGGTCAGCCCGTCGTCGGGCTACACCACCGAGCTCACGTTCTGTGGGAACACGCTCGGCACCTGAGCGAGCGGCGGCCGCGCGCGCGGCGCTCGTCGGCCTGGCGCTCGCGGCGGTCCTGTGCGGCCCCGCGTGGGCGCGTGGTGAGTACGTCGGCTCCAGCGGCGCCGAAGTGTACGGGCATGCGTGGGTGCAGGCCTGGGCCGCCGACGCCTGGCCCGCGTTCGCCGCGGGGACCGACCGGGCCGCGGGCGCGCAGTCCTGGCCGATCCTCGATCGCCTGCCCACCTGGATCGCTGCCGGGCTTGCCCAGGCGGTCGGGCTCCGGCACGCCTGGAACGTGTCCATCGCTGCCGGCGTAGTGCTCGCGGCGGTAGGAGGCGACGCCCTCGCGCGGGCCGTCGGGGGCGACCGCACCGTCGGCTCGGTGGCGGTGCCGCTGATGCCGATCTGGCTCGGGTCGCTCACCAGCGGCCTCACCGAGGACGTGGCCATCGGCGGCCTGGCGCTGGGGCTGGCGGCCGCGGTCGAAGGCCGCTGGGTGCGGGCCGGCGCGTGGCTCGGCGTGCTGGCGTGGTGCGGCCTGTACCTCGCCTGGCTGGGCGCCGTCGGCGTCGCGGTGCTCGGGGTGCGGGCCGTGCTGCGCGGTCGTCCGACCCTCGCGATGTTCGGCGGCGCCGCGCTCGCGGCAGGGCTCGCGGCGCCGGCGGCCTGGGCGTTTGGCGGGGTGCTCGACCAGGAGCCCCGACGGCCCCCCGCGGTGGTCGAGCCACGGTGGCCGGTGAACCCGTGGCGCGGCGCGGACGTCCTGGCGTCGGTGGCCCCCGGCAAGGTGGACACCACCGGCGCCGCGGTGCGCGAGCACCCGACCTACCTCGGTTTTGTCCCGCTCGGCCTGGCCGTGGCCGGCGGGGGTCCGGCGGGGTGGTTGGCGCTCGGCGCGTGCGTGGCCGCGTCGTACGGCGACGACCTCTCGGTGGCGGGCACCCCCACCGGCTGGACCAACCCGGCCGCCGCCGTCCTGCACGCGCTCCCGATGGGCGACCGCTTCCGCAACCACGCCCGGATCATGCTCCTCGGGCAACTCGTGCTGATCTTGCTTGCGACGCGTGGTGCCGCCCGGGTGGTGGCCGCGACCCCGCGCGCCGCGTGGCCGCTCGCCCTCGCCGTCGCGGCCGAGGTGGTGCTGGTGAGCCCGGCCCGGGCCCCGCTTCCGGGCACCCCTGACGCGGCGCCGGCCATCTACGCCGCCCTCGCCACCGCACCGCCCGGGCTTCCGGTTCGCGTCGTCGGCTCGTCCAACCCTCAAAGGCCGCTTTTCGATCAGCGGTGGCACGGGCGCCGGCTGCTGAACGGTCCCAACCGCCCCGACCCGGGTCGACCGCACCCGGGCGACGAGATCGTGGTCGCGTTCGGTCCCGCCGTCGAGCGGCTCGTCGGCGAGCTCGGCACGCCCGACGCCCAAGCGGACGGTGCGGCGGCCTGGTGGCCGGGACCCGTGGGGGCGGGGCCGTAGGCCCGTCCCGAAGGCGGCCGGTGTCGCCCGGCCCCGCGGGCCGCCCGGCGGTCCGGCCGCCCTCCAGCGGGTCGCGGGGCGGCCCCCACTCCTCCCACCGTCGCGCCTCGCCACGCCCGCCGCGCCGGTTCACCGCCGCCGCCACGCCCACCCATCCCGCTCGAAGTTCGACATCGCCACGCCCGCCGTCCTGGGCCGGTGCAGCCAGACCCTCGCGGTTCGGCGTCCCCCCGTTGTGCCAGACGCCTCCCGCGGTTGGCCGGTTCGGTGACGCGGCGGGTGACGGGTCGGGGGGAATTGGCCGAGCGGAGCGCGGGTTCGCTTGCGAACCCGCGGCGGAGCGAGCGCCAATTTAACCCGGCCCGGCAGGACCCGGGAGTGACCGCGTCTCCG